>CBDTWX010000098.1:0-13712 GCA_965364305.1 uncultured Thermoanaerobaculia bacterium | reverse complement strand
TCTGGTGGCCGCCGTAGGTGATGAAGTTGAAGACGAAGCCGAGCTTGCCGATCTCGGCCGGAAAGGCCGACATCTCCTCGTCGCTCATGCCGGTGGTGTCCCAGTTGAACGATGGAGACAGGTTGTAAGCGAGCATCTTGTCGGGGTAGCGGGCATGCATGGCCTCGGCAAAGACCTTTGCGTCCTCGAGGTTTGCCGTCTTGGTTTCCATCCAGATAATGTCGCAGTAAGGCGCGACGGCGAGCGATTTGGCGATCGCGTAGGGGATGCCTCCCTGGACGGGGTAGTAGCCTTCGGGCGTTCGCGCTCGCTCGGGGTTCCACATCACCTCGACCCCCATGGCGTCGGCGCGGTCGTGGATCTCCGCCCACGACACCCCGCGCGACCACTCGAGGAACTCCTCCGCTGACAGGTCGAAGCTCTGCCCCTGCTCGATGTTGAACGACATCGCCTCGGCCACGGCCTGACCGAAGGTCTTGAGCTCGGCCTCGGCCTCCCAAACATCGGCGAAGCGGCTCATCGCCTGATCGAGGATCGTGTCGAGCGGCAGCACAGGGTCCTCTTCGTGGGCCGACAGGAGGTCGCGGATGTAGCCGAAGATGCCCTTGCGGTCGAGCCAGGCGCCGGCCATGGCGAAGGCCTCGTCGGAGACCTCGTACAGCAGGTGGCCGTTGATCTCGTCGGCTCCCATCTCGTGGAACTTCTTGAGGATGGCCAGCGCGCTCACCTTCCAACCCGGCACATCGGGGTTGGTGACCCCGAGAATGAAGGGGTGGTCGCGTTCGTCGGCGGTTCCGTCGATCAGGCTCGCGGCCTCGGCATCGGTGCGGGCCACGATGATGCCCGGCACCCGCATGATGTCGAGCTGGAATCGTGCGGCGTTGAGGCGCTTGATCTGCTCGTCGACCGGCACCAGCACCTTGCCGCCCTGGTGGCCGCACTTCTTGCAGCCCGGCTTCTGGTCCTCGATGTGGTAGCCGGGAACGCCGGCTTCGACAAAACGGCGAATCAGGTTGCGGACGTGGGCGTCCCCACCATGCCCGGTGTCGGCATCGGCGATGATGAAGGGCCGGAAGTCGACCTTGGGCGTTGCCTTCCGCTGGCGGTCGGTCATCCGCGATCTCGCGTACTGCTGATTTCTATCAGCGGTCAGCAGGGCGCGGACGATCGGAGCCGCTTCATCGGGGACCTGGCTCAAGGGGTAGCTGGCGAGGTCGGCGCCGGGGTCCTCCTGAACCGAGCCCTTGGCCGAGGTCGCCCACCCACCGAGGTAGATCCCCTCGATGCCCGCCCGTTTGATCATCACCGCCTGACCCGGGGTGTAGGGGCCGAAGGTGGTGATCGACCTACCCGCCTCGAACAGCTCGCGGAGACGGGCGAAGAAATCCTCCGCGGCGCCACGCGCGACCGTGTAGTCCTGATCGATCGTGCCCTGCTGTTGGACGACCTGGCGGGCCGAGTAAAGCCGGGTGACGCCGTTGAAGCGGGGGCCGTCCATCCACTCCGCCATGCCGCTCACGCTGTCTTCGAAAAGCTTCCGTTCTTCCATGATGATCTCCTAGGCGGTGTCCAGGTTCTCGGTGATTCGAGTTCCGTCTTCGGCGAACGCGCTCATGTACGCCGCGATCCGATCTCGAGCCACGTCCAGGTCGTAGTTGTTGAGGTTGATGTTCAAGAGATCGATGTACCAGGGGACCTTGGTCGCCGACAGCACGTAGGTCTCGACGATCTCCCGCGCGATCGGCAGGGTGGTTTGCTTGGAGTTGTCGTGGACATCCCGGTTGCCGGCCGCCTGCAGCTTGTCGTACTCCTCCTCGAGCAGCCTGAGGAAGATCTCGCGGTCAATGAGGTCGCCCTGTGCAAGGCCGGTCTCGGCGTCGGCATCGGTCAGGGGCGCCCGTTTGTGAAGCCACTCCCACAGAATGCTGAGCCTGATCTCGCCGGTCGCCATGTCCTCCATGAGGTAGAGGATGTCGTCGTTGCCGAAGAAATCGGCCGGTTTGAGGGCCGCCGCCTGCATGCCTTGGCCGAACGCATTGCCGTACTGCAGCGCAACGCTGAGAAGGTTGCGCGCTCCGCGAACGGTGCGTGGGGCCGGCTCGAGCAGCGTCAGCCCAGCGGCGTCATCGTCGGTGTAGGTGAGGGGAGGGAACTCGCGGCCGAGCTGGTTGGCCTCGCCGACCTTTTCCCACACCGGCCGCACAATGTGGACCATCTTCCAGTGCGCGACCCATTTACCGCTGGCACCCTCCATCTGCTCTCGCTCGGCGCCTGCGACCGCCTTCTCCATGCTGCTCGACACCCCTTCGGCCGAGCCGACCGGGATGTTCGGCTCCATGCCGCCCTGCCAGAGCGCGAAGTTGCCGTTGGCGTCCGGCGTGTTGACCGCGCGTCGTACGCGGTCCTCGTAATTTCGCATATAGCCGTAGGTCATGACGATCGACTCTATGTTGGGATTGGTGAAATCCCGATTCCAGATGTTGGCGTCGGCGACGCTGTTGATGTAGTCCCAGCGGCCGGTGTTGTAGCCGACGAAGTGGAGCCCGAGGGCGGCGCGGATCTCCATCAACTGGAGAGTGGCCTCGAGCTGCTCGACCAGCACGTAGACCTTGATGGTTCCGGTCTCGAGCCCGAGGTGGGTCTCGAGTGCGGTCAACAGCTCGTTCCACAGCGCCGCTTCCTCGGCGGTCTGGATCTTGGGCAGGTAGAGCACGATCGAAGAGCCTTTCGCCAACAGCTGCTGGTAGGTGTTGACGACGTAGAGCGTGAGGTCGGCAATCGACGCCGAGAACGAAGAGCCGTCGGCGTTGCGGATGTGGCGGTCGTCGAGGTGGAGCCCGCGCGCGCGGTAGATTCGGGTCGTGAACTCGAGCTGCTTGCGCCAGTCGTCGATGATCGGCCGGCCGAAGAAGCTGTCGGCCCAGGCATTCATGCTGGTTGCGACCTGCTCGGCAATCGCGAGAAAGCGGGGATCGTCGTCGACCGCCAGCTTGAGGTTACGGATGTTGTCGAGCGACATGCTCGTGATCTGTCCCAGCGCGTCCTCGCCGTCAAACATCCACCCATCGGCGCCGGACAGGAGAGCGTATGCGACATTTCGCAGGCTCGACTCGAGCGGGGCGTTCGGCTTGGCCGCGGGGCCGGTTCCCTGTATCCATTGGCGCCGGAGATCGGCCGGAATCTCGGATCCGATGAACGTGCCGTCTCGCGCATCCTTGACGGTGATTCGGGTGCGCCCGATGGTGGCCCTCGGATCGAGGAACGAGATCGGTTCCCTGTCCGCGAAGCGGCGGGCCCGGCGTTCGATTCGAGCCGTCATCAGAGCCCTCTGATCCAGGTTGAAGACCGCAAGCGCCTCGAGTGCGGCCAGAGACTCCGGGGTGTAGACGTCGGAGTATTCGGAGAGCAGGTTGTCACGCACCTGAAGACGTGTCGCCGCGGCTTGACCCGTTGTGGAGGCCATTTCACTTCCTTTCGCAGTCCCGGTTTCGGGCCAGTACCAACTGCCATTTCTGCCCGGCACAAGGAATGACTCTCATTAAGCACCTGGAGTATACCGCAGCGCGGCAAAAATTACCGCACCTAGACGTAGCTTGAGATCTGGAGCAGTGTTTCCCCCCGCGTGGCTCGCCAACCGTGGAAGTGGCAGGCCCAAACCCCAGGTGGGCGACCGGGTAGAAACCGCACGAGAGCGGACCTTTTCGAGATGACACGCACCCTCCGCCTTTTTCAAGAGATCGGTTGAGGGACGGGGCGCGGCTCAGGGAGAGCGCTACCTATCGCGCACGCGTTTTCTCATGGGTGGCAGCTATCTGATCAGGCCAGCTTTTTCTGGAGGTAATCGCTGGTCAGGTGTTTGAGGACGTCGAGGGGTTCGCACCCGTTGTCGTCGCCGTAGTCCACGTCGATAGGGCCGATAGCTCGAGCGGCCCGGATGGCGGCCGTGTTGAGTGTACTGTTGCGTTTTCCGATTCCCATGAGTGCGCTGGCCATCGCCTCGCGAACCCACATCTCCTCGTCGCGGATCGTCTTCTCGATGTGATCGATGCGTTCGAGCAGATACTCGTCGTCCATGCCTTTGGGGTTCTTCTTCGAAAGCTCGTACAGGAGACCGTACCCGCAGCGGCGTCGCGTGGGGTCCTCGCTCGCCATCCAGTCGCCCGCGAGTTCGAAGGCAAAGGGAGCCTTGGCCAGGGTCGCATCGCACGACGAGAAAACGTGAACCAGCATCCCGTGCTGAAGCCCCTCGACCTGCTCTTCTGCCCGCTCGCGAGTGAGCTTTTTGGGTTCGTCGATCAACAGACTGACAACCTTGGCGTCGTAGACGTCACTCGACCAGAGCTCTCGCGCGAGCACATGATCGCGCCCGACCTTCCTGGCCAGCTTGCGAAGCTGGGTGAGACCGATGCCGAAACTCTTCAGCTGACGCGGCTTTTTCTCCCAGTGGGCAATACCGCGTTCATTCCGGTTTTCCTCCAGCAGCGCGAGCACTTCGTCGGTTTTCATGACGAATGCAACAGCACCTCAGTTGCCCCCTATTCCGGTGGTCGCACGGCTTGGCGCCCGCCCGATGCTGGATGCTGGATGCGCCCACCCACCCTTTTCTCAACGGGAAGGCGCGACGATAAAGAAGGCAGAAGCAGTCGTCCACGGCAGCCATCAGCGGCAGCGAGCGGCTACGGTGGTCAGCGACAGATGATAGGGGCAGACCTCGGCGAACAGCGACAGTCGAAAGGGGCAGAGATCTGCGGAAGCGTTCAGCGACAGGTGACTGCAACAGTGAACAGCGGTCGAGCTCGATGTCAGCGAAATGGACGGCGAGAGGGGCGCGCGGTGACCACAATGGCCTCGCACACTTCGACCACTGCCCCTGTCTCGACCTCAGGTAATTCCGGATGACCCAAAGGTTGAGACACAAGCGCGGAAATTCTGCGTGGCCCTGCGGAGGTGGTGACTCACCCTGGCCGGCGAGTGGCTGGTAACTTTTGCGCGATGGGTTTTACTCCGTGGCAGTCCAGTCCTGAAGGGCGTCCACCAGCTGCGCGCGAGCGCCAGGGTCAGAATGGGTCGATTGGCTGACATGCTCGGGCTGAAGCGCACGATCGAGCCAGATACCCTCCGGCGCGGCCGGCGGGCGTACCGCAGCGAGCCAGAGGGCGGTGTCCGCTCCCTGAGCCGGTGTTCGCAGGAGCGGCCGGAACAGGAGCCGGAAGGCGGGCAGCGAGGTCCTGACGCCCTCGGTATCAACCCAGCCCGGGTGCATCACGTGGAACAGGACTGCGGGACCGTAGGTGTCGTTCCAGTGGTGGGTCAGCTCGACTTGAGCGCGCTTGTGCCGGGCATACGCCATGACCCCGTCGTGCCGCTCTGGCACCGTGACGTGCAGCTCTTCCAGCAGAAGCGGTGTCGAGTACATGCCGCCCGAGCTCATGTTGATGACCAGACTGCCCGGCACGAGCACATGGTGCTCGAGGAGCAGCTCGGTCAGCAGGTAGTGATTGAGCAAGTTCGTGGCAAATGACGTCTCGAAGCCCTCCGCGGTGGTCGAATAGGAGTTGAGCAGCACGCCGACGTTGTTCACCAGAACGTCGACCGGACGCTTCCGGGCGGAGAGCGCCTGCGCGGTGCTGCGCACCTCGCGCATCATCGCCAGGTCGGCGACGACAGGCTCGACGCTCCCGCGACCCTCCACCTCGGCGGCGAGGGAGGCCAGCTGACGCTCGGAGCGTGCCACCGCCGCGACCCGGGCACCTCTCTGGCCCGCCTGCAAAACGATCTCGCGACCGATTCCCCCGCTGGCGCCCGTCACCAGCCACTCCTGCCCACCAAAGTCGGCGTCAACAGGTCGCTGGTCGAGCTTCAAGCGTTCGAAGCCTTTGCGGCTGAACTTCGGGGCGAAGGTCGTGTAGAACCTCAGACCGGTCAGCAGCCTTCCCATGTCCAGATGGTACACCACGGATCTGGCGGTGCGATCAAGAGACCCCGTTCATACGACGGGTGATACCCATGACTTTCCCTTGGACTCCGCGAATGGCACCATGGTCTGCGGAGGACGGCACATGAAGAGCCAATATGACGCCATCATCATCGGCAGCGGCATCATCGGTGGTGCCGTTGGACTGGAGCTCGCCCGCATCGGCCTCTCAACCCTCAACGTGGACAGGCTGCCGGCCGCTGGCTACGGCTCCACCTCGTCGAGCTGCGCCATCATCCGCTTCCACTACTCCACGGCAGAAGGCGTCACGATGGCCCGCGAGGCCTACTACTATTGGCTCGACTGGCCGAAGTACCTTGGCTCGCCGGACGAAAGCGGCATGGCTCGGTACATCAACACGGGCTGTCTGGTGATCAAGGACGAAACCAATGACTTCCTCGAACCGGTCATGGCTTTGTTCGATGGTCTCAACCTGGCCTACGATGAACTCGGTCCGAAAGAGCTCTCGGTTTTCGCGCCCTTCATGGACACCAGGCGATACGGACCTCCGGTGCGTCCAGACGACCCTCGCTTCGGTCAAGCGACTGACGACTCGATTGCCGGCGCCATCTATATCCCGGAGTCGGGCTACATCAACGATCCGCAGCTGGCCTGCCACAATCTGCAGCGCGCGTGCGAGGCCACGGGCGGCACCTTTCTTTTCAACGCCGAGGTCACGGAGATCCTCAAGGGCCACAATCGGGCTGCAGGCGTTCGACTGTCCGACGGGCGCGAGATCCTGGCGCCGGTGGTGGTCAACGTAGCGGGCCCCCATTCCTTCAAGATCAATCGACTCGCCGATGTCGATTCGAGCATGCGGATCACGACGCGCGCCCTCAAGAAGGAAGTGAGTCACGTTCCGGCTCCGAAAGGCGTCGACCTCGAGCTCCAGGGAATGATCTTCACCGATGGCGACACCGGCACGTATGCGCGACCCGAGGTTGGGAACAATCTCCTGATCGGCTCCATCGATCCAAAGTGCGACCCCCATGAGTGGGTGGACCCGGACGACTACGACCGGAGCTTTACAGACCAGTGGACGACCCAGGTCCTGCGCGCCTGCCAACGCGTGCCCGAGCTGCCGATTCCCAACCTGCGGCAGGGCGTCGTCGATCTCTACGACGTCTCGGACGACTGGCTGCCCGTCTACGACGCCTCCGATCTCCCGGGTTTCTACATGGCGGTCGGCACCTCGGGCTCGCAGTTCAAGAACGCGCCGGTCGTTGGCCAGCTGATGGCCAAGCTGATCGCCGAGGTAGAGGCCGGCCACGAGCATGACACCGAGCCCGTTCAGATTGACCTCAAGTACACCCGACGCACCTGCAGCATCGGAGTTTTCAGCCGGCTTCGGAAGCCCAACCCAGAATCGTCCTACTCAGTCATTGGATGAGACCGTTTCCGGGCGGATGAACGCCGGGTCCACCCGACACCCCTTTCCCCTGTATCTTTTCTTGGTGTCGTGTGTTGGCCGGCCTCGGAACACACGAATCGGACAATCAAGGGGGTTCTTTATGAGCGGTTGCGAGGTAATCAATCTCCAAGGGTTCACCGACCTCCGTGTTTTCCTCGACGGCAGCGAGCGAGCTGTCGCAGGGCTTCCCTCGTTGTTCGTGGGTCGAGGGACCTACCGGCCGGGCTGGCGGTGGTCAGCGCATGCCGGTCCGAAAACGGGAAAGGACTCTGCACAACACGTCGGGCTCATCGAATCGGGCCAGATGAGAATTCAGGCCGCTGATGGGTCGCTGGTGACGGTGGGCCCAGGGGATCTTTTCGAAGTCGGCCCCGGGCACGATGCATGGGTTATCGGAGACGAGCCGTGCGTTGCTCTCGATTTCGAACCGCGATCACGGGTCGAAACGTGACGGGCGGTCACCAAGGCGCGCTGCGACCATAGGGTCCCGACCTCTGCATCGGGTCGCGTGTGATCACCCGACTTTGCTGCTCTCGTGGCGCCTTTTCTCCGCCATCCCGTCGGAGAAGTCGAGTGTGGTGGACGGACGGCCCGTTTTCCGCCCGGTTCAGCTCTCCCACCACTTCAGGACCCGGAGAGCCCTCAGGGTGTTCCACCTCGACTGGTGGCGGATGGTTTCCATCTGGAACCAGTACCGCGCCCGGTAGCGGTGTTCGAGGATCCAGCGTCCGTCGCGGCGTCGCTTGCTTCTCAGCAGCTCGATCGCGTCCGTCAGCCGTTTGTCCCTGGCGGCGCCGGCGGCGCGAAAGCAGTCCAGCCCGCGCAGGAAATCGAAATGCCATTGCGGCGGGAAAGCCAGACGCACGAAGTCGCGTTTGATGATTTTGCCGGTTCGATGTGAGCGGAAAAGCCTATGGGCAAGCAGAAACTCGCGGCCCCGGCGCTGCGCAGCGCGAACCGCACGCAGCTTCTTTGCGTCCCGCGCCCGATGGTGCTCGTAGTGCAGCAGACCCTCGAGAGCGAGGATGGTGGTGTTCATCGACGCGTGAGTGGCTCCGAATGGGTACCGGCAGTTCCAGCCCCCGTCCGCCATCTGCTGCTCGAGCAGGTGGTCGACGAGGGTCTCGATCCTCGGGTCGTCGAACCGAAACCAACTCAGAATCGACAGCACCATGCCGGTCACGCAGGTCTCGGAACGTCCCCACCCGAAGCCGATGCCGCCGTCACGGTAGAGGCCGCGGTCGAGCAGCAGCCGGCAGGCTTTGCGCGCCTGTTGGTTCGTCGGCGGCAAACCGAGATCCCTGAGCAGCAGCATCGTGTAGGTGGTGGAGATCCACTTCGGCGAGTACATGCCTCCGGCCCAGGTGCCCTCCGCGGCCTGCAGCTCGAGAAGCTTCGCGCCCCAACCCTCGGTCGCCACGCGGCGCTGTTCGCGCCGCACCGTCGACGGAGCCGACTCCATCAGATCGCGCCGCACCTGCCAGCGGATCGCAGGGTCCCCGTCAAGCAGCCATTTGATGGGCGAGACGGAGCTCGGGTGGTGTGCCATGCTCGAATTCTACGATTGTCGGGAGAATCGTGGGCGGCCCTGTCGTGAGAAAAGGCAGGGATGAGAATTCGAGGCTGAAAGGGACTGCAGAGATGAACCGATGATGAATAAGGGTCGCGGGTAAGCCTAGCCCGCACGGGTCAGACCGCAACCAAGGCGGCGCCGAGGCGAACAGCCGTGACGGCCGTGTAGTACATTGAACCGGATGTCAAAGGTCTTCGGAACGGTTGTCATCGCCGCGGCCCGCGTGATTGGTGGGTCGTCACTGCTGTTGCTGTGTGTGTTTCTCTTTCGCGGCCCTCTCTTCGGCGTTGACCTGAACTTGTCGGATGTCACTGCATTGGGATTCGATGCCGCGTTGAGTTTCGCGTTCTTTTTTCAGCACAGCGGGATGGTTCGCAAGTCTTTTCAACACAGGTTCAGTGCGGTTTTTTCGGGACACTATTTCGGCGCGGTGTACGCGATCACCTCCGGTGCTGTTCTCCTATTGTTGCTCTTTCTGTGGCAACCGACGCATGAGATCATCGCCGGGGCGGATGGACCCCTGCGGTGGATACTCAGAGGCGCCTTCCTCTTGGCGATTCTCGGTTTTGTCTGGAGCGTTCGTTCGTTGGGTTCTTTCGACGGATTCGGCGTACGGCCGATTCGCGTTGAAATCCACGATAGGATCCCCAAAGAGCCTTCATTGACCATCCGCGGGCCATATCGCTGGGTTCGTCACCCCCAATACTTCCTGTTCTTGGTCCTGCTCTGGTCGTATCCGGATCTCACAGCCGACCGGATGCTCTTCAATATCCTCTGGACCCTCTGGATCGTTGTGGGCTCCGTCCTCGAGGAGCGCGATCTCGCGTCCGAGTTCGGCGCCTCGTATCGGGAGTACCAGAAACGGGTGCCGATGCTCCTTCCGGTGCGACTGCCGAAGAGGACCAGGTAAACGAGCTCCTCAACCCGCGCGACCGTCTCGGCACTGGAGAAACTCTGTTATATTGAGGGTCATGAATTGAGACGCGATATCCGGGCTAGCAGGCCCCTGTTTGGATGGCCATATCTCGCCTACGGCGTCATTTGCGAAATGTGAAAGGAGACACGACATGAAAAGGATCCTCGGCGCAACCATCGTTCTCCTCGCGGCTCTTCCGGCCTTCGCCGGCGTGGTCTACGAGGTGGAAAACAAGAACATGACGATCTCCCCGGGAGAGGTGACGACCGCCAGCATCGCCTTCGAAGGCATGCTGATGAAGATGGACGTCACATCGGCGGACGAGAATCAGAACGGCGAGATCATCTTCCGCGCCGACCGCCGGGAGATGGTGATGGTCGACCATGGGGACAGGAGCTATTTCGTTCTCGACGAAGAGCAGCTCCGGGCGATGGCGGATCAGATCAATCAGGCCATGGCATCGATGGAGCAGGCCCTTGCTGGAATGCCCGAGAGTCAGCGGGCGCAGATGGAGAAGATGATGAAGGATCGCATGCCGGGGATGAGCAGCAAGCGACAGCCGTCAGAGCTCAAAAAAACCGGTGAGAGCGATACCGTCAACGGTTATCCCTGCGTCAAGTACGAGGTGTGGCGGGGAGGTACCAAGGAGCGTGAGCTGTGGGTCACCGACTGGAGCAACCTCGAAGGAGGAAGTGAAACTGCACAGGTCTTCATGGAGATGGCCGGTT
The DNA here is from genome assembly GCA_965364305.1 of uncultured Thermoanaerobaculia bacterium. Taxonomy (GTDB): domain Bacteria; phylum Acidobacteriota; class Thermoanaerobaculia; order Thermoanaerobaculales; family Sulfomarinibacteraceae; genus Sulfomarinibacter. The sequence continues at coordinate 3,110 of CBDTWX010000098.1, read as the reverse complement.
TCATGCAGGAGTTTCTCGACAGCATGCCGCAGATGGGTGAGAGGAAATCGCTCGGCGACGGCACCTTCGAGCACATGAAAGAGATCAACGGGTATCCCGTCATGACCCGCGAGTACGACGCAGGCGGCGCGGTTCAGAACGAGTCACAGCTCTTGTCGGCACGGAAGGCGACCCTCGACGCGGCCGACTTCGAACCTCCGAAGAAGTACAAGCGCAAGGACATCATGAAGGGGATGCGGCCGTAGCCGCAATCACAGACCGGCGTCGTTGGGGATGCGACAATACGAGAGATGGCGACCACCCTGCCCACCGGAATGCGTAGGACACGACGGTTGGATTTCGTCGGCACAATCTTACGAGCAGTGAACCTGGCGGTTCTCCCCGGCCTCCTGCTCGCGGCTGGAGTGAGCGAGGCGAGGTCCGAACCCACACCGCTGGCGTTGCGCACACACATCGATCCTGGGCCCGACACGTATTCGGCTGGAGGCCGCCTGGCGAGCCGCACGGCCGAACCGGTCCTTCAGATGCGGAAGGGCCTGACAAAGATGCAGGACGATTGCGCCGGCGGCGTCGTCAAGGACGACGGCTCGCTCGAGACCGGGTACGGTTGGGTGCCGAGTGTCATCGATGGCGTCTACGTACAGGAGTTCGGTGTCCATGAGTTTCCCTCCCGCGGCCTGGACAGCGTGTGCGTCTGCTGGCTCAGGACTCAGGAGGACAGTGATGTCTCGTTCGAGGTCGTGTTCTTCGAGGACATCGACGGCGGCCCGGCAGAGACCCCGTATGCCTCGGTGGCAGCGGTCGCATCGTCGGTTCCGGAAGGCGTCGCGTCGGGAGGTGCATTCTACGAGGTCGACGTCTCGGGGACCGTGATTCGGGGCAGGACGATTTACATCGGAGTGCGCTGGAACCCGTCGGTCGACCAGTTCTTCTTTGTCTGCGCTGACCACAGCCCGGAAACCGATCCTGTCAACGTCTTCTACATCGACGACCGAGCCGACGAGTGGGGGAGTGCGCTGGACACTCCGGACCCCATATTCATCGGCCACCGCGCGATCATGGTGCGAGCGACGGCTGAGTCGGCAGCCGAGTTCGCTGTACCGGGTCTCGGCCCCACCGGCGCAGCGGCTCTGGCGCTGCTGCTCGCAACAGCCGGCTGGCTCCTGCTGACGAGGCGTTGAAGGAAGGTTTCGAGCTTGCGAAACGATTTCCATATGCTCGATCTAGGACTGAGTTCCGTTACAACCGGGTGAACACCCCCACAAACTCCGATTCTGGCACCTTTTTCGAGTGTCGTGGTAGGCTCGCTTTCGAGCGATCTCAGCACACAATTGGTCGTTCGAGGGATTCCATCGAATTCGCGTTGCGAGGGGGGTCACTATGAGGGTGCGGTCTCCGGTTCTGTTTGTGTTCGCGCTGGTTGGTGTGACAGCTCTGGCGCAGGTCGTTCAGGCTCAGGTGGTGGTCCCAAACGGTCTGGAAAGCGTTGAGGGAAATAGCTCGAACACCGCCCCGTTCTCGATCAGCCCGCCGGTCCGGTATCAGCAGGTGTATCTGAGGAGCGAACTCCAGCGAGGGTGGATCTCGGCGATCAGCTTTCGTCTTGACGGTGCTTCCTCCGCCTTCGGCCCTGTTCTCTTCAACCAGGTGCGCCTCACACTGTCATCGACGCCGGCTGGACCGGATTCGCTCAGCTCGACGCTCGACAGCAACCTCGGTGGCGACGCGACGGTCATCTATCAGGGTTCGGTCAGCCTCTCGAGCACTGCGGTCGGTGATCCCAGACCATTTGACATCACACTTTCAGCGCAATCACCGTTCTATTTCGATCCGACGGGTGGCAGCAATCTGCTGGTCGAGCTGGTTCTCGGGTCGGAGTCGGATGCCCCGATCAACAGACCGCTTGATACTGAGATTAATTTCGGCGACAGTGTTGGAAGGGCGTTTTGTCAAGGCGCAGCGGATTGCGCGACCGCCGGCTTTTCTCCTGACTCGGCGGGACTGGTGACGCTTTTCACCATGGCGATCTTTGTCGATGGTTTCGAATTGGGCGACACCTCGGCGTGGTCCGCAGCGGTTCCCTGAATCAGCACCGATGCGGTTCGTCTGCGGTCCTTTCGGGTGGCGCACGGCGGTATTGTTCAAGGGGAGGAGACTGTGGTCGACCAGCCGTAGGTTCCGCCGGTGGGACCAATCTCGAAACCGTCTGAAAAGACGTGGTTGTAGTAGAAGTCGATGCGGACATCATCCTGTTCTTCTTCACGATCATCGTCGCCCCGCTCCTCTACCTCGGGCTTACAGCCATGATCCTCCGGAGCATGAACGTCAAGGTGACGGGTTTGGTCGCCACCTCGGCGGTCATCACCGTGGTTGTCGGTCTCGCCCTGCAACAGACCCTCGGCAACCTGCTCGCCGGCCTCGCCCTGGCCTGGGAGCAGCGGTTGACCATCGGCACCTGGGTCGAGATGGACGGCGAGCTCGGGTTGATCGAGCAGACCGGATGGCGATCGCTGGTCATCCGAACCCGACTCGGTGAGCGGGTCCTCACCCCCAACTCGGATGTGGCCGCGGCGCGGCTGACGATCCTCGGATCCGGGGAACGGCCGGTCGCGGTACCGGTTCGGCTCGGCGTCGCCTATCGGGTGCCTCCCGATGCCGCCAAGGAGATGCTTCGACGGGTGGCGGTCGACATCCTCGCGGACGGCGCTCGAATACGGCGGTATGCGCCGACCGAGGCGGTGGTCCGCACCGGCGAGGAGTCCACCGCGCTCTACCTCGTGGTCTCGGGCGAGGCCGTTGTCGAGCAGCAAGGCCGCGAAATTGCGGCCCTTCGCGAAGGAGACTTCTTTGGCGAAACGGCGTTTTTGTCGTCGGTGCCGCGTACCGCCGACGTCAGAGCCGTCGGTGGTCCCCTCGAGGTCGCGGAGATCGACGCAGCATGCCTCCGGCCGCTGCTGGAAGATCACCCCGAACTCGCCGATCAACTGGCCGAGAAGATGGCGACTCGGCAGCTCGAAGGACAGGAGCTCCGAGACGAAACCGGAGCCTTGATCTCTCCCAAGGGTCTGGTGAATCAGTTCCGACGGCATCTGCTCAAGATCATCGGCAGG
>CBDTWX010000097.1:0-13833 GCA_965364305.1 uncultured Thermoanaerobaculia bacterium | reverse complement strand
GGAGACGGGCACGGGACCCGCCGGGGGCAGCGTACACTGATCCGCCGGAGGGTTGAATGGCGGAGATTCAAACGCTCGATATCGAGTTCTTTGGAACGACCGAGCTGGTCGCATCCTACCTGGCGCCGGCAGACGGTGGGTTCGCTCTCTTCGATCCGGGCCCCGCCAGCGCGGTGAGAAACCTGGAAAGGCGGATCGAGGGGGCGGGATTTCGACTCGGTGATCTGCGCGGGGTGTTCGCGACCCACGTTCACCTCGACCATGCGGGCGCCGCAGGTACCTTGTCGAGAAAAACGGGATGCCCGGTCTTCGTACACCCGGTCGGTGCAACGCATCTCGTCGATCCCGGATCCAAACTTCTTCCATCCGCCAAAAGGCTGTACGGGGACATGATGGAACCGTTGTGGGGGACCACCCTCGGCGTAGCCGAAGAGCTGACCCGTCCGACAATGGATGGAGAGGCGGTGAAAATAGGCGATCTCGAGGTCGTGGCCTGGCACACGCCCGGCCACGCGGTCCACCACGTCGCCTGGCAGATCGATGATGCGGTCGTCACCGGAGACGTTGCCGGCGTGCGGTTCCCGGGCGCGGACCACGTGCTCCCGCCGATGCCGCCACCCGACATCAACGTCGTCGCCTGGTCGGAAAGCCTGGCGACTCTTCGGAGGCTCGAGCCCGAGCGACTCCTGTTGACCCACTTCGGCGAGTTCCGAGACGTGGAACGCCACCTCGACGAGCTCGAAGATCGGCTGGCACGCTGGACTGGGATCGCCCAACGGGTTGTCGCCGAGGGTGGTGACCGTGAGGCGCTCGGAGAGGAGCTCAACGTCCTCGACGAAGGCGAGATGCGTTCCGCCAACCTATCAGCCGAGGTGGTCCAACGGTACCGGCAATTGTGCCCGGTGAAGGAAAGCTCGACCGGGCTCTTTCGCTACTGCAGCCTTTCGGCGCAAGATGCGCCGAAAGGCTGAATTAGGCCAGCAGATTCCTCGCTCATCGGAAGACAGGGGGCCAGGAATAGCTGTTGGATTGTCAGGAGGACCTTCAGGATCTCGAGGAACCAGGCATTCGTTGATGACGTGGTGACGAAGGTACCGGACTCTGGGATGTGAACGCCGGCAGCGGCAGGATCAGAGTCAGCGCCAGGTATAGCGATCAGCGCCGCCGGCAGCGGTCAGCGACAGGCGACAGCGACAGGGACAGTTGCCGCGTCCGCGTCCTGGCCCTCGACCGATTGAGCGCGATTCACCGCGCAGGGACTCGGGCACGGAGACGGAGACGGACACGGGTAAAGAGGCCTCTGGACCCTACGGGGGGGGTGGGTGGAAATTCCGAATTCCGAATTCCGAATTCCGAATTCCAAGTTCCCCTCTGCTCTCACCTACGGCATCCGCCTTCCGGCAGGCGCTCTCGGAGCCGGCGGCAAGGGATACAGCCGCACCCGCCACGCCCCGCGCCCATGGGTGAATGCGTAGAGCCACGGCAGTCCATCTCCGTCGGCGCCGATCGTCAGCCATTCGGTGACCGCGTTGGCGAAGCCCGCGTTCTCGACCGCCCATCTGGCTCCGCCGTCGAGTGAGACCATGACGCCGAGGTCGGTGCCCAGGTAGAGGCGCCGGGAATCGTCCGGATCGACGACGATCGAGTGGACGGGGATGTCGGGTACCGCCGTCGCGCCTCTGCCGTCGATTGCCTCCCAGGCCCGACCGCCGTCGTCCGATCTCCACACGTGTCGGCCGCCGAACTCGGCGAAGGTCGCGTAGATCACCCCGGGGCGTGACGGGTCGAAGGCGAGGGAGGTGACGAATCCCTGTCGCGGACGGCTCGACACCCACTCGGTGGTGGCGCCGGCTTCCAGGGCTTGGTCGCTGCGGTAGATGTGGCCGTCAGTTGTGCCGACGATGACCGATTGCGAGTCGCCGGGTGCCACGGCGATGGCGCTGACCTGGCCCGTGCCGAGGTTGATCCGGCTAGCGGGGTTCCACTGAGTGGCGCCGTCGTCGGTTCGCCACAGCCTGCGACCTCCGGCCCAGAGGCGCTGCGGTTGATTGGGGTCCATCACGAACGGGGTAATGAAGAGGAAATTCCACGCCGCTTCGGTGACACCCTCGAGAGCGACCTCGAAGCTCTGGCCGCCGTCGACCGATTTCTTGAAGTAGAAACGCTGACTCTCGGCGTAGACGTTGAGCGGGTCGACTGGATCGATCGCGACGTAACCCCCGTCACCACCGGAAACGTGGAGCCAGCCCTCATGGCCCGCGTCATCCGTCCCCAGGAGCGTCCCATTGTCCTGTGTCCCGCCGATATAGCGATCCCCACCCGGATAGACGGCCCCGTGATAGAACTGGGTGATTCCGAGATTGTGATTGAGCCTGGCGAACTCCACCCCCGATCGGGCCGGGTCGCAGAGGGCGTCGAGCTCGTTGCTGACGAGCCCAGCAGGATTCCGGGTGCGAAAAACCCCGCCGTCGGTGGCGGAGAACATCGTGGTGTTCGTGACGCCGTCGTAGTCCGGGTGAAAGACGATGGCGTGCTGGTCGGCGTGGACCCAGCTCGGGGCGTCACCGCCCCACCAGTACGACGCCGGCCCCCACGATCGACCGCCGTCGTCCGATCGGAAAAGATCGACCCCGGCAGCCCAGACGACGTCGGGATCGACGGGATCGACTGCGATCACGTTGCAGTACCAACCCATCGGGGTCCAGTGGTTCTCTTCACCCCAGCCACACTCTCGGTTAACGGCGCTCGCCGGATTGGTCAGGAGGAGGGTATTGAGCTTGGCGGGGTCGGTGTGGTCGACCCGTACGCGCCAGCTGTTCGGGTTTCCGCCGGCCGTCGAGCGGTAGACGGCGAGCAGCGCCTGCTCGTACACGCCGTTGGGCCCGGGGACGTTTGAGGCCGAGAGGGCGTAGATCACCGACTGATCGCTCGGCGCGATCGCGAGCGTCGTTCGGCCCATTCCGGGTTCGGAGAGCACTGCCTCCCAGAACCCGGTCCGGGTCATTTTGCGACGGTAAACGGTCGCTTGCTCGAAGGTGCCGCAGGCCGCGTAGACCCAATCCTCCGACCGGTCGGTGCGCAGCACCAGGTCGAGGCACCCCCCGGTGACGTTGGGGTCGAGAAGCTGCTCCCAGGATGCGCCGCCATCCTCGGAGAGGTGGACACCGGTGCGGGTTGCCGCGTAGATGCGTTCCGGCTCGTGGGGGCTGATGACCAGGTCGTTGACCCAGTGGAAATCGGGTGTGTCGGTGCCTGGCAGCCGCGACCAGGTTGCCCCACCATCGGTCGTCCTGTAGATCCCGGCCCCTCGGAGCGGCAGCCAGGTGCCTCGCACGATCTCGCGAAAGTAGCCCTCACCGGTGCCGATAAAGAGGGTGTCCGGGTCGTCCGGGTGGATCGCCATCGAGTTGACGGCGATGTTGACGAGCCGGTCCGAAATCGGGGCCCACGAGGCGCCGGCATCGGTGGTCTTCCAGACACCGCCGGAGACCCCTCCGGCATACATGATCTCGGGGTGCTGCGAGTGGATCACCAGGGTCCGGGTGCGGCCGCCGATATTGCCGGGCCCCAGCGCCTCCCACTGCCCGATGGCGCGCGCGGCGATGAACTTGGCGACGGATGCCGCGCCGACCGGCGGTTGATCGGCGAGATGAACGCTCAGTCGGGTCGAGTATCTCGGCATCCGGTCGAGGTGCAGGAGGGCTTGTTCGTAGGCCGAAACGGTGTCGAGATGCGGCGTCCCAGCGGTCCTTTTTGACCAGTAGTGGAGTGCCGCGGCGTCGGGGTCGTCAAAGCTGCGACCCGGTTCTTCGGCGCCCGGAGGCTGGGTATCCGGGGGTGGATCAACGGCACCCGCGATCCGAGTCGCCATCGGAGTGGTGATGAGGGTCGCGATGAGAACGGCCGTGCGGAGCAACTGAGCTGTCATGGATCCTCCAACAACCGGCATTCCAGTCCGGTTCGCTGTGGGCTCATCGAGAGGTACGCATCCGGACGCCCGGAGTTTGAAAGCTGCACCGCTGATGCTGGAGCTTGACCCGTGTACGGGCTATGATGAATCGATTCGGAGGTGGACGATGGCCAAGGCGCGAACATATTTTCTCGGTGCCGGTTGCTTGCTGGTGATCTTTGGTGCGGCGATCCTCGCCATCTTAGTGCGGGGCCTGTCCTCGCCTTCCCTGCCGCGCGAGATCGTGGTCTCGCTCCGTCTGGCGGGACCGATCGCCGAGGTGACCGCCGACGATCCCGTGGCCGAGATGTTGGGCGACCAACCGATGAGCCTGCGAAAGCTGCGCGAGGTCCTGATTCGAGCTGCCGAGGATGATCGCGTGGTGGGCCTCCGGCTCCGAGTGGACGGCATCGGCGGCGGCATCGCCACGGCCCAGGAGCTGCGGTCGCTGATCGCACGGGTGGGTGCTGCCGGCAAGTGGACGGCGGCCTATATGGACACCGCGGGTGAGTTCCTGCCGGGCAACTTCGTGTACTACGTGGCCTCGGCGTGCGACGAGATCAGCTTGAACCCACAAGGGGACCTCAATCTGATCGGCCTGTCGTCGCGTACGCCGTTTATCCGCGGCACCTTCGACAAGCTCGACATCCGCTCCGAGTTCCCCGGGCGGGGAGACTACAAGACGGCCAGGTTCATGTACACCCAGACCGATTTCACACCGGCCCACCGTGAGATGACCGAGTGGCTCCTGGGCTCGATCATGGATCAGATGACCCAGGGTATCGCCGACGGACGTGGACTCCAGGCGGTGGAGGTGCGCAGCCTGATCGACCAGGGACCCTTCCTCGGGCAGGAGTCGGTGGATGCGGGGCTCGTGGATCGGCTCGAGGATTGGGGTGCCTTCAGCGAGCGGCTGGAGGAGCGCCAACCCGGCGCTGAAACGATCGGCGTCCGGTCGTACCTCAAGCGCCAGAGCCGGCGTCCACGGGGACCGAAGATCGCCGTCGTCACGGCAGTTGGATCGATCATGCGGGGTTCGAGCGGTGAGAGCTTCAATCCGCTCTTTGGCGGAACGGTGATGGGATCGGACACCATATCGAGGGCGTTTCGAGCTGTTCGCAAAGCCGGCGGGATCAAGGCGGTCGTTTTTCGGGTCGACTCCCCCGGGGGCAGCGCGGTCGCCTCCGAGATCATCCGCCAGGAGATGGTGCGCACGGCCGAGGAAATCCCGATCGTGATCTCGATGTCGAACGTCGCGGGCTCGGGTGGGTATTGGATCACGTGCGGAGCGCATCGAATTGTCGCCGACCCAGGCACGATTACCGGATCGATCGGCGTCTATGCGGGCCATCTCAACATCTCCGGCTTTTGGTCCAACAAGCTTGGAGTGACCTATGGCCGTCTCGACCACGGGCGAAACGCGAATATCTTCGGCGAGCTGGAGGACTGGACCGACGAACAACGTGCGATCATCGACCGCATGCTCGACCGAATCTACGACGACTTCGTTGGAAAGGTCGCAGACTCCCGTGACATGAGCACCGAAGCGGTCGACGCCATCGGAAGGGGCCGGGTTTTCACCGGCGTGCAGGCCTGGGAGAACGGTCTCATCGACGTGGTCGGCGGTTTCGACGAGGCTCTCGTCGAGGCGAAGAAGCTGGCCGACATCGAACCCGACGCAAAGGTCCAGCTGGTCGATTTCCCGCGGCCGGTGTCGTGGTGGCAGCAGCTGGCGAGGAGACAGAACTCCGACCAGGTCGCCCTTCGGGCGAGGATCGAGTTTCTAGAGAAATGGCTGGCCGGCGGCGCCATCGACACCCCGGGAGTGGTGTGGATGCCGCCGATCATCATTCAATGAGAATTTGGAATTAGGAATTAGGAATTCGGAATTCGGAATTCGGAATTCCCGCCCGCCCGGTGCTCGATACTCGATGCTGGATGCTGGATGCTGGATCCGCCCACCCACCTGCACACGAATTTTGAATTTTGAGTTTTGAATTCCCGCCCGCCCACCCTTTCAAAGGAGGAACCGCAGATCACGCAGATTGACGCAGGTAGCAGCCCACCTTCCCCCTGATGGGGATGTCGGATATCGAATTTCGGATTTCCCACCCACCCACCCCCTTACCGGTGGGGTATCGCATCGGGTGGGTGGGACCACGTGCGGCGGAGGTGCCTGACATCCCGACTCGCCGCGAGTCGGCGTACCTGGCATCCTCTCGGGAAGCGCGTTGAAGGACGTGCCACCTCGAAGTCGGAAGGTGCAACCCGGAGTCCGGGCGGCCGAGTCGAATAGGCTTGTCCTGAGCGACCGAAGGGAGTCGAATGGATCCCTCCACTCGGTCCCTACGGGACCTCGGTCGGGATGACACCTTCTTCGTCCCGCCATCCTGTCAAACCGATCGGTTTTTCCACCCGACCGAGGTCCCGAATAAACACGCTACCTCAAAGTGTCATCCCGACCGAAGGAGCGAAGCGACGGAGTGGAGGGATCTATGCGGGTGGTCGGACGGCCGGCAGGCGGGCACGCCACAGGCCTCAAGCCTCAAGCCACGGTGGGGTGGGAGGACGGATCTACTCCCGCGCGGCCTCGACAAACCGATCCACGATTGCCGCCACCGGCTCGACCTCTGCGACCCCTTCCACGCTGCGGCCGGCCAGATAGTAGTCGCGGTGCGACATCCCATGCTGCATGTTGTCCTTGAGCCGGCGCCCGAATCGAAACATGTAGATCCCCCTCATCCAATGCTTGGTCCTCGGGTGGGCCAGCAGGCGGCGCGCGATGGGACCTGCCTGGGTGCCGATCTGCTCCACATGCGGTGTTCGAATCACCGACACCGGCACACCGGTAATCCGGGTGGTCGCCACGATGTCCGACTCGCCGGCGACGACGATGGCCGTCTTGTACTCTTCGGGCGAAGAACACTCCTCGGAGGCGATCAGACGGGTGCCCATCTGGACGCCTACGTAGCCCATCTCGAGGGCGCGGCGGAACGAGCGGCCGTCGCCGACGCCGCCGGCGCACACGACCGGGAGCCCGAAATCCGCGACCTCGGCCAGCAGCTCCTCGGGAGATCGCGAACCCGTGTGGCCGCCTGCCTGATCATTGACAGCGATCAGGCCGTGGACGCCGGCTTCGGCCGCCTTGGCGGCCCACTTTCGTTCAGTGACGTCGTGGTAGACGATGCCACCGGCGGGCGCGACCCGATCGACGATCCAGCGAGGGTTCCCGAGCGAGGAGACGAAAAATCGGACACCCTCCTCGAGGGCGATGTCCAACCACTCGCTCATCCGCTCCAGATACTTTGCGGCGCTCTTTTCGGTGATGATGTTCATGCCGATCGGCCGGTCGGTGAGGCTGGTGATTCGGCGAACGCCCTCGCGAAAATCGAGCTCGTGAACGTGAACCAGGGTCAAGGGCTGCAGGATCCCGATGCCGCCGGCCTCGGACACCGCCGCGACCAGCTCCGGATTCGAGCACGGGTACATTGCGCCGCCGATGATGGGGTAGCGGATTCCCAGGGAGGCGGTCAGACTGGTCTCGAGGAGGCTCAATCGTAGGCTCCGATGACCACCGTGACCCGGCCTCGGGCGATCTCTTCCCCCGACTCGTCCCGGATGACCACGATTGCCGGCAGCTCCGCCTCCTCGTTCGAGCGGGGAATGAGGCAGTTGCTTTCGGCCGTCATCAGCCCGCGTCCCTTCTTGACGAAATCGGTTTCGAGACGAATCGGAATCATTCGGGTTTCGGGCGGCAGTGAAGCGATGATCGCGAGGCTGCCGGAGAGCTCGACGAGATTGGTCAGTGCCACGGCGTGGATCGAGTCGAGGTGATTGCGGACGGCCTTGCGATCGCGCATGGTGACCACCGAGCGGCCCGGTTCGAGGACCTGGATTCGTGCGCTGATGGTGCCCGTGTAAGGCGCGAACCGACCGACAGCCCTGCTGAAGAGCCACCGGCCGAGGGGCGAGCGTTTGGCGCGATTCCACTTTTCCACGACGATGCTTTCGGCTCCCCGCATGCTGCCTCCTCGCACACAGTCAGGACATGCTACGCGAGACCGCCCGAAGCGACAACGACAACGCGTTGACAGTGGCTGGCGCCCGTGCTCCCATGGACCGGCCGCGATGAACCAGCCGACCGAAATCCGATCCTGCGTCATCACCTGCTCGGGTGCCCGGGCCGCGGAACGGCGCCTGCTCGAAGAGGTGGATGGGCTGTCGCCCTCGTTCGATGAATGCCTGGCGTTGCCGGTGCGCATCGTCGTGCCATCGCGCAGCTTGAGGCACCACGTGATTCGGACAATCGCCCGCCGTCGCGGCGGGGTCGCCGGGCTCCACGTGCAGACCCTCTTTGGCCTGGCGATGGAGATACTGGCGCGCGCGGATGTGCCGGCCCCCCGGGGCGACGCTGGATTCGACGTGTTGGTCGGCCGTCTCGCCGCTGCACAGCCGTCGCTGCGATCGACTCTGGGTGAGCTTGTCGATGGCTACGACTCGGTGATTGGAGCGGTGCGCGATCTCCTCGATGCCGGGTTCCAGCCCGGGAATGAAGAGGGCGTCATCGAGCGCCTGGAAGAGGTCGCAGGTGAGGTTGCGGCCCAGCGCATCGAACGGGCTCGCGCACTGGTCCGGCTCGCGACCGAGGTCCTCGAGTGCACGGACGAGTTGGGCGTCTGGCGGTCGGCCCAGGCGCTGCAGATCGCCGAGGACCGCCTGCACGTCGAGGGTCCCGCCGTGTTGCCTGCTCGGGCCATCCTGGTCCACGGCTTCGCCGATGTCACTGGAGTCGCTGCGGATCTCCTGTTGGCCCTGGTTCGGATTCACGGTGCCGTGGTGATTCTCGATCGTCCCCCGGATTCGGCTGAGCCTTCCCGGGAGGATCCTGGAGGCGCGTTCCTCAGCCGCCTCGACGAGCGATTGACCCACCTCGACCACGTGGCGGACACGAGCTCGGACGAGCCTCCGGGAATTCGGCTGGCGGAGGCACCGGATGTCGAGTCCGAAGCGCGGTGGATCGCAGAGAGAGCCCGAGCGCTGATTGATTCCGGCGTCGAACCCGAAGACATCGGGGTCGTGAGTAGAGGCCTCGATGGGCTGGTCAATCCCCTCCGGCGCCATTTCCGCCGGCTCGGGGTTCCCTTCTCCGGCTGTGGCGCGACCGTGGCCGGCGCCGGACTGCGGCGCCGTCTCAACCGTCTCGCCGATCTGCTTCGAATGACAGACGGGACCAAAGTGGATCAGTGGATCGAGGCCCGAGGTGAGTCACCCGGCCGTACCGAGCTCCTGCTCGGTCTCAGAGTGCTCGGTCTGTTGCGGGTGTCGGATGTGGCCGAGCTGGCGACGAACGGCGTACCAGCCCGCGGAGTGACCCTTCCGATTGCCTTTCCCGAGGAAGACGAACTCGACCAGGACGATCGCAAACGAAGTGTGCTCCCGGCCGGTGCGCTCGAGCGCGCTGCGATGGAAGCCGAACGGTTGTTGAAGGTGTTCGGGCGGTGGCCCGATACCACCCGTGCCGGTCTGCACCGACGCCGGACCGCCGAGGTCCTGGACGCGATCAACTGGGAAAAGAGTTCACCGGAGCGAGAGCGAGCCCTCGAGTGCCTGGATGCGATCTGCCGCGAGCTGCCCTCGAATCTCGAGGTGGCGCGGACCGAATGGTTGAAGCTGGTGGCAGATCGACTGCGACGAGCGAGTGAGGTGGCGTTGGGTGGACGTGGCGCCGGGGTTCAGGTCCTGACAGTGATGGAGGCCCGCGCCCGCACCTTCCAGAGGCTTCTGGTTGTTGGGGTCAGCCGTGGCGTCTTTCCACGGGTGGTGCATGAGGACCCGATGCTGCCGGAGGCCGTCCGGGCCAGGCTTGCAGCTGACGTGTTGCCGGAGATGCCGGTCAAGGGGAGGAGCGCCGACGAGGAGCGCTATCTCTTTGCGCAGCTGCTTTCGAGCTCACCGGTGGTCGAGCTGTCGTGGCATCTTTACGGCGCCGACGGGACCTTGACACCGTCGCCGTTCATCGATCGGCTGCGGCTCCGCGAGGACGTCGGCGCTGCGGTGGCGGTATCGCAGCTGTGGCCGGTCGAGGATTCCGCGCCGCGTCTGCGCCCGGCGTATGAGGTGGCGATTCTGGCGGCGCCACGGGTGGATCGTGGCGGGTTCGAAACACTGCTCGGTGAGGCTCTTTCGGAGGACCTGGTCGGCGAAGGCGAAAGACACTCGACTGTCGCCGTCGACGAGCTCGCGGCGGCGCGGGCTGACGTGCTTGCGGCGCTCGAGCCCTCGTCGGCGCGAGGCGACCCGGGGCCATGGTTTGGATTTGCCGGTGCGGTCGGCAGGAGGACCGACGCGCCGCTATGGGTCACTCACATGGAAGCGACCGGGACCTGTCCCTGGCGAGCGTTCGTCGCCCAGCGACTCGGCATCTTCCCTCTCCCGGATCCTCACGTGGGGCTGCCGGGGGTTGACGGCATGCTGGTCGGCCAGGTCGTGCACTCTGTGCTCGAGCGAATTGTGCTGTCCTCCCTCGAAAAGAACCCAGCCGATCTCGAGAGCGCCCTCGCCGGGATGCCGGTGGAAGTTCCGTGGCCGGATTCGCAACGATTCAAAGAGCTCGTCCGAAGACAGGCGGCGAGGATTGCGAGGCGAGAGGGCTTGGCCACCATCGGGATGGCGCCCCTGCTCGAGGCCCGAGCCCGAAGTTTCCTGGACACAGCGCGCTCGGTCGAGTGGGGCGAGGATGGCACTCTCGCCGGTGTCCTCGCAGCTGAAGTGGAAGGAACGGTCGCGGTCAGAGGGGTCGAGCGCCGATTGGCCTTTCGCGCGGACAGGGTCGACGAGGGAGCGGTTGGTCCGGAGCTGGTCGACTACAAGGCGGCGAAGCCCCTGTCGACCGCCAAGAAACCGGAGACCCGCGAGACCCACCTGAAGGCCAGGATCGCCAGGGGGCGGCTGCTCCAGGCCGCGGCCTATGCCGGGTCGTTGGGCGCCGACGGCAGCGGGAGGTACCTCTACCTCAAACCCGATGATGCCTGGGTTGAAGAGATCCGAAACGTGGTTGTCTGCGGTGATGATTTTGAGTTGGTGAAGCCCTTCGAGGTGGCCGTGCGGACCATCGCCGCGGCACGCGCGGATGGCATCGCCTTTCCACGGCTGGAGGAGGCGGACGGGAAGGATTCGGAGCACTGCCGGTTTTGCCGCGTGGCCGAGGCCTGTCGCCGGGACGATTCCGGTTTCCGCCGACGCATCGTCGAGTGGATGCAGGGAGATGCGCATACTGGCGATCCAGTTCGGGACGCGGCCCGAGCACTCTGGTGGCTCGGCGTCGAACGCGACGGGGGCGTCGAGTGACTGACCGCACGGCTGCCGACCAGGCCTCTCGTCGCCTCGCCCAAAGCGAGTTCTCGAGATCGGTGGTGGTGGTGGCCGGTGCCGGCACCGGCAAGACGGCGTTGCTGGTATCGCGGGTCGTCGTATGGTGCGTCGGTCCGGGGTGGGATCGCCACGCGGGCGACGGGGCGGAGCGAGCTTCGGTAGCGAGGCGGGTCATCGAGAGAGTGGTGGCCATCACCTTCACCGAGGCCGCGGCCGCCGAGATGGCGCGCAAGATCGGCGCCGGGTTGATCGAACTCGCCGGCGGCAAAAGCCCGATCGGATGGAACCCCGCGCCTGAACTGCTGCCCTCTGACGAGGACGAGATCCGCGCGCGGGCGCGGGCCCTGGCCGACGAGAGCCACAGGCTGGTGGTCTCGACGATCCACGCCTTCTGCCAGCGATTGCTCTCGACCTACCCTCTGGAAGCCGGGCTTCACCCGCGTTTCGAGGTGGATCCGGAAGGCGCTCTGCTCGAGTCGCTTGCCGAGGAGCTGGTCGAGGACCGGCTGCGCGAGCTCATCGAGGACCCAGTTCGACCGAGCTGGGAGCGTCTGGCGGTCGAAGGTGTCGGGCCGCCGGAGGTCGTGAGCGCCCTCCGTGATCTCTGCGAGGCGGGTGCCAAACCCGCGCTCTTCGAATTGGATCCATTCGACGATGCTGCCGCTCGGGCGATCGTCGAGAAGCTGCGAGTCGTGGTCGGCGCCTTCTCCGCTGCGGCGGGGAATCGTCTGGATCCTCTCACGGGCAATGTGAGCATCATGACCCGGGATGCCGTAGCCGGCCTCACACGCTGGATCGAATCCCTTTCGACCCCTCCGTCATTCGACGATCTGATGACTGCGGCCTCAGATCTCGATGAGCGGGTAGTCCCGCGCCTCAAGGATTGGTCGAAGCTCAAACTGACGGGCAGCGAAACCTCGTGCATGGGTGAGGCCGTG
Organism: uncultured Thermoanaerobaculia bacterium; assembly: GCA_965364305.1. Lineage (GTDB taxonomy): Bacteria > Acidobacteriota > Thermoanaerobaculia > Thermoanaerobaculales > Sulfomarinibacteraceae > Sulfomarinibacter. The sequence goes on along the minus strand of CBDTWX010000097.1, from coordinate 1,575 downwards.
TACGATGTGGCGGCCGCGGCCGGTCATCTCGCCTCGGTGCTCGCCCCTCTGGCTGATCCACCACGTGAGCAGATCGCCGCCGCTCGCACGGTCGTCGCACCGCTCTTCGACGAAATGGAGCAGCGCAGAATGTCGGCCGGCATTCTCACCTTTTCGGATCTGCTTCGGCGGGCCGACCATCTGCTCAGGACGTCGGCCGGTGTTCGGCGCGAGGTGGTGGCCGGAATCGACCACCTGCTGGTGGACGAGTTCCAGGACACCGACGAGGTCCAGTGCCGAATGGTCGAATCGCTCGCCCTATCGGGACCTGAGGACGAGCGTCCGGCTCTGTTCGTTGTCGGTGATCCCAAACAGTCCATTTACGCCTGGCGGAGTGCGGATCTGGAGGCCTATGACGAGTTCGTGGAACGGGTCAGGACGTCGGGCGGAGTGATCGTCGACCTGGTGCGCAACTTCCGATCGGTGACTCCGATCCTCGACGAGGTCGAGCGGCTGGTGGCGCCGGTGATGCGCGAGGAGTGGGGCGTCCAGCCGCGTTTCGAATCGCTCGAAGCCACCGATGAGCGACGAGGCGCGCCGGGTTTCGATCGGCCGCCCTGGAGCGGTGTCGAGCATTGGCTGACCTGGCCGCCGGGGCCCGAGGGAGTCGCGTCTCAAAAAGGCAGCCGCAGCGCGGAAACCTCGGCTCTCGAAGCCGAGGCGCTGGCGGCGGATATCGCCCGCCTCCACCGGGAAGGTGGAGTCGGCCGATGGGGAGACGTCGCGGTCCTGCTCCGGGTGACCACCGCCCAGGAGGTGTTGTTGGACGCCTTTCGCCGCCACGACATTCCCTTCGATGTGGCCCGCGAGCGCGACTACTACCGTCAGCGCGAGGTCGTCGAGATTGCGGCGTTGCTCCGGTGTGTGCTCGAACCCACCGACCTCCTGGCGCTGCTCACCGTCCTGCGCTCCGATGTAGTTGGCGTTCCCGACGCGGCGTTGGCACCGCTGTGGGATGCGGGCTTTGGGTCTCACCTCGCGCGTCTCGAGTCAGATGAACGGGCGGCAATCAACGAGACCATGGCCTGTGTCGACCAGGCCCTGGCGGTGACTCCGACCGATGTGCCGGGCGGTGACGCCCTGCCGCGCTGGCCCGCCGCGCTCAAGGGGGCGGTCGAGATCATTGCCGGGCTTCGCCGAGCCCTCCGGGATGATCCTCCGGACCTCTTCGTCGAGAGGATACGTACCCAGTGGCTGGCCGAGGTGACCGGGGCGGCTCGTTTTTTGGGCCGTTTTCGGCGAGCCCGTATCGACCGCTTCCTGGCGGAGCTCGAGAACACCCTCGCGGAGGGGAATGGCGGGGACGCGGACCTGGCGAGGTTCCTCCGGCGAGCGGTGGAGGAGGGACGGGAGAACCGCCTCGCGCTGCCGCCCGATCTCGAGGCCGACGCGGTGCACGTGATGACCATTCACGGCGCGAAAGGCCTCGATTTCGAGCATGTCTACGTGGCCCAGATTCACAAGGGAGGAAGGGGAGGGGGCCGGCGAGAGACCGCCGCGGTGATGTCGGGCGATGGTCGCCCCGAGTATCACCTC
>CBDTWX010000096.1:0-14033 GCA_965364305.1 uncultured Thermoanaerobaculia bacterium | reverse complement strand
CCGCCGAGATCGAGAGCGCGTTGGTGGCTCACGACGCGGTCGCGGAGGCCGCCGTGGTCGGATTTCCACACGAGATCAAGGGTCAAGGGATTTTTGCCTATGTGATCCTCAACCTGGAGGCTGAGCAGGCCGATCAGGAGCAGCTCAAAGGCGCGCTCAAGGAGCAGGTGCGGCATGTCATCGGCCCGGTGGCGAGCCCCGATGCGGTCCTGATCGTGCCGGGTCTTCCCAAGACCCGGTCGGGAAAAATCATGCGCCGCATCCTGCGGAACATCGCGGCCGGCGAGTACACCGAGATGGGAAATGTGACGACCCTCGCCGATCCTTCGGTGGTCGATGCACTGGTCGAGGCCCATAAATGCATGGTCGCCAAGGAGTGACGGTCCGGGCGGCATAGATGCCGCCCTGGCGCAATCCGGGTTAGGATGTCTTCATTGCAGCCTTTTCCCGGAGGTTTCGTGGCGCAGATCAATGGGGACACACCAGATTTCGACGGTCCGCTCGATTTCAACCGGCAATCGTCGCGCCCGACGCTCGAGGAGTGGCACCGCGCGGCCGAGCGTTCTCTTCGCGGCCGCCCTCTCAAGCGGTTGACGGTCTTCACCCACGAGAAGATTGAGATCAAGCCGCTCTACACCGCCGAGGACCTGCCGGTGGGTGGACCCGGCGGCCCCTCACCCCGGAGCGGTGACTGGGAGTCCTGCGTCGCAGTCCATTTTCTGAACCCAGACGAGGCCATCCGGCAGGTCGGAGAAGCCCTTTCGCAAGGAGCGCAATCGATCTGGATGAGGGTCGACCGTCGCAGCAGCTACTGGGGTCGACTGACGGTCGATGTGCTCGGCAGGCTCCTCGAGACCATCGGCGAGGCGCCGATCTACGTCGACGGCCGCGGATTCTCGCCGATATTGGCGGCACTCTTGATTGCGGCTGCTCGTCGACGAGGCATCCGTCTCGACGGTTTCCGTGGTGGGGTCGATTTCGACCCCTTGGGGACGATGGCGGCGGACGGTGTGCTGCCGATGAACCTCGATTTTGCCTTCAACCTCATGGCTGAGATGGCGAACTGGTCGGAGGAAAATGCGCCGCATCTCCGCGCGTTCGCCGTCTCCACCATTCCGTATGTCAAGGGCGGCGCCACCGCTGTTGACGAGCTCGCGTTGGCCCTCGCCACGGGGGTCGAGTACCTGCGCCGCCTCGACGCGGCCGGGGTGCTGCCGGATGTTGCCTGCCGGCGGATGCGGCTCGTGCTGCCGGTCGGGCGCGATTTCTTCATGGAAATCGCCAAGCTTCGTGCGGTCCGAGGTCTGTGGGCGAGAGTCGCCGAGGCCTGCGGCGTACCGGCGGAGGGGCGGTCCATTCCCATCCACGTCCTCACCTCGCCCCGGTGCCTCACGGTCTACGACCCCTGGGTCAATCTTCTCCGAGGAACCGGGCAGTCGATCGCCGCAGTGGTTGGCGGGGCCGACGTGTTGACGGTGCTGCCATTTGATTCGGCCGTCGGTAAGCCGGACGCAGTCGCCCGGCGTATCGCCCTCAACACCAACACCATCCTCCGCGAGGAGAGCCACGTCGACCACGTTACCGACGCCGCCGGCGGAAGTTATTACGTTGAGCGGCTCACCCACGATCTCGCGGCCGACGCGTGGGAGGCCTTTCAGAACATCGAGGCCGCTGGCGGAATGGCTGACTCCCTGCTGTCCGGGGATGTCGGACGCCACCTCGCTGAGGTCATGTCGCGCAAACGGATGGCGATCGCAACGCGGCGCGATCCGATCACTGGCGTCACCTCCTACCCGCAGCTCGACACCGAATCGCTCGTCCGAGAACGCATCCACCGCGACGAGGGCAGGAGTCCCGACGATATCGTGACCGACGTGTATGGTCCGGCAAAAAATGAAATCACCTCGTTTGCAGACTCGATCGAGGCCGGTGAGCAAGGCTTCACGGCCACCGAACTGATCAATATGCTTCCGGAGGAAGAGGAGCCCGAACGTACCGCCGTCGTCGCCATGGAACGCGAGGCCCGACCCTTCGAGGCTCTCCGCGGCATCTCGGACCGCCATCTTCTGCGGGAGGGTTTCAGGCCTCGCGTATTCCTCGCAGCGGTGGGACCTCCGGCCGAGCACCGAGCTATGATGGCCTCTTTCACTCACGTACTGGCGATCGGCGGAATGACCGTACTTCCCGGTCAGGGCACCAACGACCCAGAAACGGCTGTCGCGGACTTCGCCGCCAGCGGCAGCCGAACCGCTGCCATTTGTGTCGCCACCGACCGCGCACCGAGCGTCGTACCGAGCTTGGCAACCGCACTCAAGGAAAAGGGAGCCAGGCGGGTCATCGTTTGGGGGCGTGCCGGCGAGCACGAAGCAGCGTGGCGTGAGGCCGGGGTAACCAGCTTCGTCTATCTCGGCTGCGACCTCCTTGCGCTGCTCGAAGACCTTCTCGAGGTCGAGGCGATCGACCATGCCTGAATCCAAGATCCCCGATTTCGAGACCGTTGATTTCGTGTTTTCTCGCACCGGAGGCGCGGGTGGCGCAGATCGCGAAAACCCCGTGTGGACCACACCCGAGGGCATCGATGTGGCAGCCCACTACGACACCGCCGACCTCGAGGTCGTCGAACACCTTCACACCCTTCCCGGCTTTGCGCCCTTCCTCCGCGGGCCCTACCCAACCATGTATGCAGCCAGACCATGGACCATCCGACAGTATGCCGGTTTCTCCACCGCCGAGGATTCGAACGCTTTCTACCGGCGCAACCTCGCCGCCGGTCAGAAGGGGCTTTCGATCGCCTTCGATCTTCCGACCCATCGCGGTTACGACTCCGACCATCCACGGGTGCGCGGAGATGTCGGGATGGCCGGCGTCGCGGTGGACTCGATCCTCGATATGAGGACCCTCTTTGCCGGCATCCCGCTCGATCGGGTCAGCGTCTCGATGACCATGAACGGGGCGGTCCTACCGGTGATGGCCCTCTATATCGTCGCTGCCGAAGAGCAGGGCGTGGCGAAGGAAAAGCTGACCGGGACCATCCAGAACGACATTCTCAAGGAGTTCATGGTCCGCAACACCTACATCTACCCCCCGGACCCGTCGATGCGGATCATCGCCGACATCTTCCGCTTCACCGCGGAGAATATGCCGCGCTTCAACTCGATCTCGATCTCCGGATACCACATGCAGGAAGCGGGGGCGACCCTCGATCTCGAGCTCGCCTACACCCTCGCGGACGGCATCGAGTACGTGAGAACCGGGATCAACGCCGGTCTCGATGTGGACGATTTCGCACCTCGCATCTCTTTCTTTTGGGCCGTCGGAATGAACTTCTTCATGGAGATCGCCAAGCTGCGTGCAGCGCGCCTCCTGTGGTCGGAGATCATCGAGCGCTTTGGAGCGACCGACCCACGCTCGCTGGCGTTACGCGCCCACTGTCAGACGTCCGGTTGGAGCCTGACCGCCCAGGATCCTTTCAATAATGTCACCCGCACCTCGATCGAAGCGATGGCCGCGGCGTTCGGCCACACCCAGTCGCTGCACACGAACTCGCTGGATGAGGCGGTCGCGCTGCCCACCGATTTTTCAGCCCGGATCTCGCGCAACACCCAGATCCAGCTGCAAGAGGAGACCGGGATCTGCCGGGTCGCCGACCCATGGGGCGGGTCGTACTTCCTGGAGCGCCTCACCCACGATCTGGCGCATCGCGCGTGGAAGCACATCCGTGAGGTGGAGCGCCTCGGCGGGATGGCCACGGCGATTGCCGACGGTCTGCCAAAGATGAGGATCGAAGAGGCCGCGGCGCGCACCCAGGCCCGGATCGACTCGGGCCGCCAATCGATTGTCGGCCTCAACCGATACCCGGTCGCCGACGAGGGCGAGCTGGAATTCCTGAAGGTGGACAACGCGGCCGTCCTCGCCGCCCAGGTGGCGCGGCTCGAGCAGCTCCGCGCGGATCGGGACCCGGCCCTCGTCCAGTCGACGCTCGACGAACTCACCCGGGTCGCAGCCAGCGGCGACGGAAATATGCTGGCGGCAGCGGTCGAGGCAGCCCGAGCCAAGGCGACGGTCGGCGAGATTTCAGATGCGTTGGAAAAACCCTTCGGACGCCATCGTGCGGCGATCCAGGCCCTTACCGGGGTGTACTCTCGAGAGGTGGGAGAGGATATGGACGAGGTCAAGGAGGCCCGCTTGGCGACCGACACCTTTGCCGGACGCGAAGGGCGGAGGCCCCGGATTTTGGTTGCCAAGGTGGGTCAGGACGGCCACGACCGCGGTCAGAAGGTGATCTCGACCGCGTTTGCCGATCTGGGTTTCGATGTGGATATCGGTCCCATGTTCACGACTCCGGAGGAGACCGCCCGCCAAGCCGTGGAGAACGACGTCCACATCGTTGGTGTCTCGTCACTCGCCGCCGGTCACCTGACACTGGTCCCGCAGCTCAAGCAGGAGCTGGTAAGGCTTGGCCGTCCCGACATCCTGATCGTGGTCGGAGGCGTGGTTCCACCGCAGGATCACGAGGCCCTCCGCGATGCCGGCGCCGCGCTCATCTTTGGTCCCGGTACGAACATCCCGGAGGCAGCGATCGAGCTGGTTGACGAGCTGGAGCGCCAACGGCGGAGAATAGAGTAAAGGGATCTCCTTCACTATTCACTTTTCACTTTTCACCATTCACTTTTCACTTTTCACTCTCAACCCTCCGCCCTCACTCCGTCTCCTCGATATCCCCATCATCGGTCCAGTCGAGCCAATCGATCTCCAGAACGTCGGTCGGCTCCGACGTGAGTACCATAAGCGCCCGGTTGCCATCGGTGAACCAAGGATCGCCGGTCAAGTTGCCGCGCGGGTTTTCCGGGGGCACGAATCCGACCCCACCAACCCGGGCGAAGGCCTTCAACGCCTGCGCATAGATGAAGTCCTGAACCAGCGCCGCCCGCGTGTCATCGACGTTGGGGTCGATGCGATGAGTGGTGAGGGTCTTGCTCTTGGTGGTGAAACGGCTGCCGATGTCGCGGCTGATCTGCCCGATCAACACCGGTAATCCGTTGACGGTCACCGGGGCCAGCCACAACCGCAGGTGGTTGCGGTAGTGAATGTTGGAACGCACCTTTTGCAGGGCGATGTCCTGCGGCCGCCCGTAGACATAGAGCGAACTGATCGGCGCGTAGCGGTAGGCGCCGCCGAAAATACCGAAGACACCGGTCTTGACGGCAGACCCCGCGCCCATGGCCGCCGTCGGATCCCAGCCGGAACGGAGAAAGGCGGGCCAAACCGACTCCTTTTCTCCAATGATCACCAGATTCAACGGGTCTCCGGTCTTGGTGCCGGCCGCGTTGGTCACGGTCTCCGGCTGCTCCTCGATCCATTTCCGAAGCTCCACTGGATCGGTGAAATCGACGATCTTCTGACCTGGGTAGAACACCTCGTACAAATCGCCTTCTTCCAGCTTGTGGAAATCGGCCTTGAACCCGGGGACCTCGTGAATGAACTCCACGTGAAAGGCCTCGTGCTCGCTGAATACGTCGACCAACACCCAACGAACACCGCGGCTCCGATTGGCAAAGACAAAGCCCGAGGCTGTTTCACCCGCCGGGATGTTGAACGGCATCTGGTGCTCGTAGTAGAACCACTTCTTCTCCTGGTTGGCCTTCTTGGACCAGGTCCAGCTGGTCTTCTGGGCGACCTCGAGAGGCGCGAAGTACTCGGGGTCGACGCTGCGAGGAAGGAAGAGCATCTCGTACTCGGTGCCGTTGGTGATCTCGAGCCAGACCGGCTGGATTTTTTTCTTGTAGAGCTTGCAGTCGAAGGCCGCCTTCGCCTCATCCGCAGTGAGAACGACGACCGAAGCCGTCACACCGTTCTTGGTTTGGGTTTCAGCCCGCTGCTTAAAACCGACCTCGTCCATCGGGGTTGGGCTGAAGGTTCGGCAGCCGCCAACGACTGCTATCACTGCGAGGATTCCGGCCATTTTGCAGTGATCTCTCATCGTCTTGATCCTCCGTGCGTCAGCTTTTCGAAGATATCACGCCGCTACCGACCGACACCGCCACCCAACGAGGGTCGCGTGTGAAGATCACATCGAGGGCAAGGTTGTCGAATTCGCCCTCGAGCGCGTCACGGACCGCCGATCGGCACCTGTCCATTCGACCGACATCCACATCCTCCGATCCTCTCAACACAACATAGAGCTGCAAATAGGTGAGACGACCCAGCTGGTCCATTCGAATCCTGGTGTCATATTCCTCGGAGGCGCCAAGGACCGTCGCCACCGCGGCTCGCGCCTTGTTCTGCAGGGTGTCGTCCGGCGCCCGTCCCAGCATCTGATGCCAGTTTTCCCGGATGATTTTGAAAGGAATCGGAAGGCTCAGGACGACGAGGATGATCACCACGGCTGGATCCGCGTAGGGCAGCAGATGAGCGAAAGCACCACCCTCGAGCAAAACCGCAACCACAAATGCAACGCCGACCGCCACCGACATGAGACCGTCGATGAGCCAGTTTTTGGAGTCAACCTCGAGCAGGGGCGATGAGGTGCGCCGAGCGAGGGCGCGCTGGGACAGGGCGATTGTGAAACACCCCGCCGCGGCGATCCCGGCGTAGACAGACGCCCACCCTGCCTGGATTTCTCGGCCCCCGTGAACCGCCACCTCCACCGCGGAGACCAGGGCGAAAATGGTGATGAACGCCATCAAGAGGCCCTTTGAAAGGTTCAGCATCGGCTCGTATGCCGCGTAGCCGAAGTGATAGAGCTCGTCGTCGGGCCGACGCACCAGCGTCGCGACCCGCAGGGACACCAAACCGATCGCAAAGCCGACCAGTGAGAACAGGCCATCGAGGAGCACCGCATCCGACGATGTGAGAATTGCGAAACCGATGCCCAACCCAGCCATGAAGAGGGCGCCAATGATCGACAGCCACAATCCGCGTTTCTCCAGAGTTTCGCTGTCGCTCATGGCGACAGCATACCGGAACCGGAGGTCCTCACTCACTTCATTGGACTCGTGCCCACGTTCGTGCTCGTGCTCGTGCTCGGTGTCGGGCGCCGAGCACGGCGGATGGCGCCCGGGGCGCGGCCCACGTATGATCTGGAAGAATGGCTGATTGATGGAGATTCACCCCGACCTCGACGCCCTACTGAAAGGAATTCGCGACCGCGACCGGGCAGTACTCGGGCGGGCGATCACGCTCGTGGAGTCCTCGAATGCCGAGCACCGCCGGGCGGCACAGGAGCTGCTGACAGAGTTGCTTCCCCTCACCGGCAAAGCCCGTCGCATCGGCATATCCGGCGTGCCGGGGGTCGGCAAGAGCAGCTTTATCGAGACCTTTGGCCTGCGGCTGGTGAAGCACGGCCACCGCGTGGCCGTGCTGGCGGTGGACCCCTCGTCGTCGGTCTCCAAAGGCTCGATACTCGGCGACAAGACGCGGATGGAGAAGCTGTCGGCCTCTGACGGGGCCTTTATTCGCCCCTCCCCCACCGGCGGATCGTTGGGTGGCGTGGCATCCAGGACCCGCGAGTCGATCCTGGTCTGCGAGGCGGCTGGCTTCGACGTGGTGCTGGTCGAGACGGTCGGTGTCGGGCAGAGCGAGATCGCGGTCGCCGAGATGGTCGATTTCTTTCTCCTACTCAAGCTTGCCGGCGCGGGCGACGAGCTGCAGGGCATCAAACGCGGCATCCTCGAGCTCGCGGACCTGATCTCGATCAACAAGGCGGACGGCGACAACATCGAGGCCGCGGAACGGGCCCGAGCGGCCTTCGAACGAGCGCTGGCGATCCTCAGACCGGATACCGAGGCCGGCTGGCACCCCCGCGTGGTGACCTCTTCCGGTCTCACCGGCGCCGGCCTCGACGAGATCTGGAAGATCATCGGCGAGCACCACGAGCAGCTCACGGCCAGCGGCGAGCTTGACCGCCGCCGCAATCGGCAGCTGCTCGGCTGGATGTGGTCGCTGGTCGACGAGGGCTTGCGCTCCGCGGTCCGCGAGCAACCTGGCATTGCCGACACCCTTACCGCTCTCGAGGAAGACGTGCTGGAGGGCAGAACCACGCCCACTTCAGCCGCAGAACAGATCCTCAGCACGTTCAAAATGTAGGGTGGGCCTTGGCCCACCTTCTGGTTTCTGAACGAGGCTGGGCCGTCAGCTATCAGGTAGCCATAACTTACCCTATGTATTGATTTTTTATCATAAGCGGTTTATGATTGTGCCATGGAAAGAAGAGTGAGAGAATACCTCGCTGAAATCGGGCGCCGCGGAGGCCGGAAGAGCCGTCGGTCTCTCGACCCCGACACCGCCCGAGCTATGGTTCGCATACGGGAGGCGCGCCGGTTGTACCGACGTTTCCATGCAATGTGCTTCTGGTCGTTCGACCCAGATTACCGGATCGGGTCATCGGATATCGCCTGGGTGGCGGAGCAGCTCCGCAAGCACGGCGGGCATGACGCCCGGGAAGCTGCGGGGAAGCTATGCCACTGACCAACTACCAATCGAACCTCGCTCGGCTCCTCTCCGAGAACCGGTCATTTGACTCGTAACTCGCGGGTGGCGCCGCGATCCTGATTGAACCCAACACAAAGCGATTCGGCCTGGCGATTCATGCCGACTGTGCGCGACGACCGGGTCGGTTTCGTGCTCCATCCGATCGACCTTGCGGTCAACAAGGTGCTCGCCCTCGCCGGCCGTGACGAAGCCCGCGACGTGCTGGACGCGCTTCATATCCACAACACCGTGCCATAACCGTGTCACATAACCGTGGCAGGCACCGCTTTTAACCGAAGTGGTAGAACTCGTCGTCGGGCCGTCGCACCAGGGTGGCGACCCGTAGCGACTTCGCACACACACCCCAGGTCGATGAGGAATCCGGAGATGAGCTTACGAATAGGATAGGAGTGTGCTCATCTTCGATTCCGCCGGAGCACGTCGCCCCGTTCCGCGTTCGCCTCTTCGAGAGTTCGGAAACGGCGTACCCCCGCCATCGGACGGGGAGTGAGGCGTTGGTGAAGCGCAAGCATCATCGCGACCCGCCGCAGATTTCCAGGATCGTCCTCATCTCTCCACGGTAGGGGCATATCCTCGATCGAACGAAACCTCTGGACCGGCATATCATTCGTCCTCAAAGCCGAATCTATCAGCCAGTGCCGCGGCATCCATTCGATCCACCGGTCGAACAGTGTCCTTCTTCAATTGCCACAAGGTTCGAGCGGATACGACCTGAACCCGCACGTCGTCGTAGACCTTCTCCTCAATTTCGAGATCTTCGAACCGAAAGGCCTCGCCCAATCGAGTCAGGATGTCGAACCCGAAGCCCTCGGGAGGTACATAGCGAACTACAGGGTAGTCCCCACATAGGTCGTCGCCGGAGATGTCGTCGATACTCGGATCGTCGAACAACGAGCGAAGTGCATCCTTGAGGCGTTCCACGTTGGTGCGGTCCGCTGGAATGAACAGATCGAGGTCTGCGGTCGAGCGCGCCAGTCCGTGCAGGCCAAGTGCGATGCCGCCGAAAACCGCGTACACCACACCTTTCTCGGCCAGGGACCGAAAAACTGCCAGAAGCTGGTCCTCGTCAACTGGATGATGTTGCGTCACGGTCGAAACCTATTCGGTACGTATATGAGCATCTTCTCTATTGTGGCACGGTGTCGCGTCAGATTTGTGGGATCAAGATGTTCGGAGGAGTTCGAAGTCAACCCGCAGGGATAGAGGGGTGAACCCAGGGTCCTTGCCGCAGGCGACTCAGCACAGCACGCCGAGGACGAGCACGCGTCCCCCATTTTTCCGCCAATCCTCTTCCTTCGGTCCACCCATGCGACACCATAGCAACCTCCCGCTGACCAGCGTGTATACGTGGTAGATACAACCTTCCTCGAATCGACGCATCGCTCTGGGAATCTCCACTTCCGGTACCTTCAATGTGATGTGTCAGCCCCTTGAAACCGACAATATAGTGAGTATAATCACTATCATGGAACATACCCCGGAAATCCAGGCCGTCATCGAGGCCGCCATACGGCTACAGGAGCTGGTACCCGATGCTGTGTTGGTGGGCGGCACCGCGGCGGCGCACTACGCCCGGCACCGGGTATCGCTGGATGATGACCATGTGGTGGCGGATCTCCGCGAAAGATACGATGAGGTTCTCGCGGCGCTCGAGGATACCGACGGATGGATCACAGCGCGCGTCCAGCGGCCGGTGCTCATCCTGGGACGACTCGACGGGATCGAAACAGGGATTCGAAACCTGATCCGGCGGCGACCCCTCGAGGTTGAGGGGGTGGCGGTCGGGGAGCGCACGTTACGGGTCCCGACCCTGGCGGAGATTTCCAGAATCAAGGCCTGGTTGTGCCTGATGCGCAATGCGACACGCGACTATCTCGATTTCGCGGCGCTGGCCGACCGCCTCGGTGAGTACGAAGCGGCCGGAGTCGTCATCACGATGGATGATTACTACGCCGATCAACTCGGGCCGGGGAGCCGCCGAGTCGCAACTCAGGTTTCCAAGCAGTTGGCGGAGCCACATCCGGACGATCTATCGGGGGTCGATCTCACGTCGTATCGTCAGCTCGAACGCCGATGGCAGAATTGGAATGTGGTCGTCGATGCCTGCCGCAGGGTGGCCGTTCGGGTTCTCGACCGCCTCGTCCAGGAGTCGGGATGAGACACCGCCACCTCGAGCTCCGACCGGGCATCACAGCTGAGGATCTCCCTTCTGCGGCGATTGTCGACATCCTCGAGCGGGGAGATCTGGCGGACTGGAAACCCATTGCCGAAGCGATTGCCTGGGATCCCCAGGGCAAGACCGCCGAGAAGGTGATGCGGCTGATCGATGTCTACCCTATGTACGGGACATCAGCACTGTGGCGCGCTTGGTGCGACCGTTGCCGGGCTCGAGCTGAAGGAGCATTGCGACCACCACTGGCAGAGGATCTTCCGATGCTCCGGCGAGGTGTGGGCCTTACCCAGGCAGAGCTGGCACGTCGTGTGGGAATATCCCAGTCAGATCTTTCCAAGCTCGAGCGAAGGCGGGACGTGCGCCTTTCGACGCTGAGGGCCTACGTAGCTGCACTCGGGGGACGGCTGCGGTTGGTGTTCGAGCGCGACGGAAAAAAGGCGGATATCCGCATACGGGGCTGGCCCGAATCTGGCGATGCACCCGAGCCGCTCGAATAGTTCTGATGGTGGGCTGAAGCCCACCCTACAAATCCCGTGGAATGGATCCGGGTAGGGTGGGCCTTGGCCCACCTTCTGGCTTCGACGACCCTGAACAACCTCGAGTTGGCCTTGATGCTTGCCTGCAAGCGAGATGTGGGTGCCGGAAGTTCCGAACTCACCTATCAAGCGCTGGCAGGTGTGGCGTACGGATTCCTTTGGGGCAATCTGTCGCTCACCTATCGTTACCTCTATTTCGACGAGGGCGATGACGGGTTGGTCAAGGATCTGTCCCTCGGCGGACCCGTGCTGGGGGCCGGTTTCCGGTTCTGAGATTTCGGGCGATACGCTGATCAGGAGGCTGGCCGATGCCGTCGAGAAACGCTCGGAATCAACGGATGCGTTGTTCGTCGAATACCTCGATGTTCTGGATCTTCCAGACATCCTGATCCGGCACCAGGGTGACCCGGGCGTCGTATCGGTTCTGCCGGAAGTGGCGGTGACCAAAGTGGGTCACGGTCCCACCAACGGTCCAGACGGCCCTGGCTGAGAAGCCACCGGAGCTCTCCGCCTCGACCGATTCGACCTCGATGACCTCGACCGCCTCCACCCGGGCCTGGGCGCCGCCCCGCTCCTCCATCGCGAGCACCATGCGGTGTTCGAGATAGATCGCGGTCAGGGTGTCTCCCGTCACCGCCATCGAAAGGCGGTCGAAGACGGCCGACTCCTCGCTGAACTCGAACGCCCGATAGATGTTGGGCAGGACCCTTCCCAGGATCCGCTTCGCCTGGCTGGCGCTCGGCACCGAAGCGATCGACCCGGGCAGGGCGATCCTCAGACCCGAGAGCGAGGACGGTTGGAAGCCGCGGGTGGTGACCTCGTCAGGTCACACCGGCGCCGGGCTCGACGAGATCTGGGAAATCATCGGCGAGCACCACGAGCAGCTCACCGCGAGCGGCGAGCTCGACCGCCGCCGACGCCGCCAGCTCCTCGGCTGGATGTGGTCGCTGGTCGATGACGGGCTACGGGCCGCCGTTCGCGAGCACCCGCAGGTGGCGGCGTCGCTCGAAGCCCTCGAAGAGGACGTGCTCGAAGGCAGAACGACGCCCACAGCTGCAGCGGATCAAATCCTCGATGAATTTGGCGTCAATTCACCAAACAAGAGCTGAGGAATGGGGCTCATTTTGGATCGACAGGGGAACCCGGCCAGGCATCCATCGGCGGCAGCTCAAAAACCAATTCTGATTCACGGGTGGGCGGGCGCATGCGAAAGTTGATACGCTCAACTTTCTGATCCTGGCGTCCGATGTTCGGGTGGGCGGGCGGCATTCCGAATTCCCAATTCCGAATTCCGAATTCTGTCGGCCCCTACCACGGGTTGTACTGCAGCCGCAGAAGGAAGATGTTGGCCGCACCGCGATCCTTGGGGACCGCCCGCACGTAGTTGAGCTGGACTCGGGTGGCCGCGCTGACGTACCAGTTGAGGGCAGCGCTGTAGTCGATCAACTCACCGCCCTCGATCTCTCCATCGGTCAGATCAACGCCCGAGATGCGGCCGACGAGCTCCCAGGCGCCTCCGCTTTTCCGGCTGAATGGGTTGCCGTTGCGAAAGTTTTGGTTCGGGCGCAGCCGATCGAAGACGCCGCTGTTGCGGCGGTAAGGCCTCGTATCGCCGGTCAGAAACCACCCGACCTGGACATAAAAGCCACTGAAATTGGGGTTTCCGAGGAGCTGGGCGTCGACATTGGTCCAGATGTACTCTGCCTGCGCCCAGAGCGGGCCCCGGACGGTTGCCACTTCTAAACCGTAGAGCCAGAGGTTGGAGACGGTCATGTTGCCGGTGTCCACCAGGAAGTCAACGAACCGGGCTTCGGGCCGCGACCGATAGCGGGTGTCGTCACTGCTCGGGTTGCGGCTGCTGAAGGAGGCGCCGAGGTGCAGCAGCCGCCGGCCCTCTTCGCGGTACATCGGCAGGGCGGTGACCCGGCCGGTGAGAGACAGCAGCGAGTTGGAGGCGTTGCTCTCATCCTTCTTGCCCCACGAGAACATCCCCGCAGCCCACGTCACACGGCCGTTCTTGCTCGATTCGTGCACCATCGCGCCGATATTGTGGCCGGGTGCGAAGGTCTGAGCCGGGAGCGAACGTTCGAGGAATCCGCCGAAGTTCGAGCTGGTCTGGCGCTCGAGGCTGAACGGCTCCATCATCTGGCCCAGACGCAGCTTTCCGAGATAGTGCCCCCAGACGCTCAAGCCTCCCTTCCGTCCCTCGATCCAGATATTCTTGAAACCCGCGTCTGCGCCGACATCTACGGAGAGGTTGAAGTGCATGTCGCGGATGACTCCGACGGAGTAGACCCGGATGCGACGGAAATCGGCGGCCGAGTCGATTGGCAGATAGTGTTCTTCGTACCCAGCGTTTCCATTGCCCGCGGTGCCGTCGACCTGGATTTTTCCACCGACCCGGAACTTGACCATGCCGTCGAAGAGGCTGTACCGGGTCAGACCGCGAACCGCCGCGACGAAGTTGCTCCACTTGAGCTTGATCGGCTCCGGCTCGATGTCGTCGAGGTCGAAGGGCCCGTGCCCGGTGTGTGCGATTCCCTCCTCTTCCTCCAGGTCGTCCTTCTGTGGCTCGGAATCCTCCTCATCGGTTTTGGCTGGTGCCTCCCCGCTATCGGCCGGCAGCTCGGCCTCGTCGGTCTCCTGCTCCTCCTCCGGTCTGTCAGATTTCTCGACCTCGTCGGGCGCATCTGGTTCCTCGGGTGCGACAGGACCTTCAGGCGGCGGTGGGGGCGGGGGCTCGTCCTGCGGAGCCGGCGTCGGTGTCGGGGTCGGTTCGGCGGCGGTCGGCGGGGTGGGCTGAGGCATCGGCGAAGGCTCAGCCGTCGGGTTCA
>CBDTWX010000095.1:0-14066 GCA_965364305.1 uncultured Thermoanaerobaculia bacterium | reverse complement strand
CTCGGTCGGGATGACAGGTTGAATAGGCGATTTGCTCCCTCGGTCGGGATGACAGCCCGAGTCGAGGGGCCGCTTAAAGCACAACGATCTTGCTGAGAAGGTTGATTTTTTGATTCTCAGTTTCCCAACCTCTCACCGTGATGGGGGAGGGTGGGTGGGAATTCAAAACTCAAAATTCAAAATTCAAAATAGTGAACTTCTACGCGTTCGGATCGTAGTCCGGGAAGTGCTCGACCGTGACCTCGAGGTGGCCGGTCAGCTCCTTGAGCTCGCGGGTCAGGGCGCGTCCGATGACCAGCCGCTGGACCTGGTTGGTCCCTTCGTAGATCTGGGTGATCTTGGCGTCGCGCATGTACTTCTCGATCGGGTAGTCCTTGCAGTAACCGTAGCCGCCGAAGAGCTGGACCGCGTCGGTGGTCACCTTCATGGCGGTGTCGGTGGCGAAGACCTTGCCCATGGCGGCGATCTTGTTGACGTTTTTGGCGCCGGAATCGATGTACCGGGCCGAGGCGTAGACCAGCTGTCGCGCCGCCTCCACCTGGGTCGCCATGTCGGCGAGCATGAACTGCACCGCCTGGTGGGACATCACCGTCTGGCCGAACTGCCGGCGCTCGGAGGCATACCGGAGAGCCCATTCGAGGGCGCCCTGGGCGAGACCGAGGGCCTGCGCCGCGACCCCGGGTCGGGCCCGGTCGAGGGTCATCATGGCGTTTTTGAAACCGCCGCCTTCGCGGTTGCCGAGGAGCTGCGAGGCCGGAACCCGGCAGTTTTCGAAGTCGAGCTCGTTGATCCACGCTGTACGGATTCCCATCGTGTCTTCACGTTTTCCGACGGTGAAGCCGGGGGTGTCCTTTTCGACGATGAGGGGCGAAATGCCGCGCATACCGCGGTCGGGGTCGGTGAGGGCGTAGATGGTGAACAACGAGGCCACACCGCCGTTGGTGTTCCACTTCTTGTGACCGTTGAGGACATAATGGTCGCCGTCCTGAATCGCGGTCGTGCGGAGGCTGCCGGCATCGGAGCCGGAGGCCTTTTCCGACAGACCGAAGGCGATCAGCTTCTCTCCAGCGGCGATCGGCGGCAGATATTTTTCCTTCTGTTCCTCGGTGCCGCCGAGGATGATCGGAAACGAACCGAGCGCGTTGACCGCAAAGCACACGCCGACCCCGCCGCAGGCACGCGACAGCTGCTCGACAATCAGACAGAGATCGAGCACACCTGCCCCTTTGCCGCCGTACTCTTTCGGGATCCAGGCCCCGGTGAGCTCGTACGATTTGAGCGCTTCGAGAATGTCCCAGCCGTACTCACCAGTGCGGTCGAGCTCGGCCGCCCGCGGCCGCACATATTTTTCGGCCACCTCGCGGGCCCGGTCCATGAAATCGATGTTCTGCTTGCTCAGTAGCTCGTGCATCATTGCCCCTTATTCAAAAGTAGGTTGCATTCTACAGCGTCTCTCATTTTTCGGGCCATCAGGCCGGAGGACCTGATGGCCCGAAAAATGAGTGGCGAACATTTTGCCACGATGATGCGTAATTCTAGACGAGTCCAGTCGTTGATGGTGGATGAGGAGGAGCTCATGGCCCGCAAGAAGAAACGATGGTTGATCATAGTCGCCGTGGTTGTAATCGCAGCCGCGGCTGTTGCGTATGCCGCTCGGACCAAGGGTCATGGCAACGGCGAAGAGGAGAAAGGCCCGGAGATCCCCACCCTGGCTGCAAGCATCGATGATGTTCAGGTGGTGGTGCGCGAGGTCGGCACGGTCGAGCCCGAGGTCAAGGTGGAGATCAAGTCCAACCTCTCGGGCAAGGTGGTGGACCTCCCGATTCGCGCCGGTGACGTCGTCACCGAGGGACAGCTCGTCGCCCGCATCGAACCCGATATCAACCAGGCCCAGAACCTGCTTGCGGTTCGGAACCAGGACGAGTCTGCGACCATCGATCTCGAGGACGCCAGACAGGACTACGAGGCCAAGCGCAAGCTCTTCGAGAACGGCCTCATCTCGGTGGAGGTCAACCGCGAAGCGGAGACCCGCTACCGTCAGGCCCAGCAGGCACTTGATGAGGCCCGGGACAGAATCGGTCTCGTCGAGGCGTCCGGCATTCCGATCGGCGATAACCCGCGGCAGGTGGTCAACATCATCTCACCCATGGACGGAGTGATCATCGAGCGTCCGGTCGAGCTGGGCGAGACCGTCACCGGCTCGGGCTCCTTCAACGCCGGCACCGTGATCTCCACCGTCGCCGATCTGGGGACGATGCTCGTCAAGGCCGGGATCAACGAGGTGGACATCGGCAAGATCCACCTCGATCAGGAGGCTCGGATCACCCTCGATGCCTTTCCACGGGTGCTCTTCAAGGGAACCATCAGCCGCATCGCGCCGGCCGCGCGGCTCGACGACCAGGTCAAGGTCTTCGATGTCGAGATTGCCCTCGATGAGCTCGGTCACGAGCTCCGGACAGGGATGACCGCCAACATCGAGATCCGCGGGGAGACTCGCGAGCAGGTGTTGACCGTGCCGGTCGAGTCGGTCTTCGTTCGTGGCGAAGAGGAGATGGTCTACGTCCAGCGCGAGACGCCTCTGCCCAAGGAGACTGCCGAGGCCGCGGAAGGCGACGAGACCTTGGAAGACGAGGAAAGCGTGAAGGACGGGCACAGCGCGGAACAGAAGGCCGAAGACGAGAAATGGCGCGACGACCCGCGTCAGCAGTGGCGGCGTTGGTTCGAGGAACGCAGGGTCGTGACCGGCATCGCCTCGACCACCGAGGTCGAGATCGTCGAAGGCCTCGAGGACGGCGAAAAGGTCGCCCTTGCGGATCCCAGCAAACCGCAGGAGGAGAGATCCTGATGCAGACGCTCATGAAGCTCGAGGGCATTACCAAGGTCTACGGAGAGGGCGATCTCTCGGTCGAGGCGCTTCGCGGCGTCGACCTCGAGGTCGGTGTCGGAGACTACCTTGCGGTGATGGGTCCGTCGGGTTCCGGCAAAAGCACCCTGATGCACATCCTCGGTCTCCTCGACTCGCCGACATCCGGTTCCTACCTGCTCGACGGCGAAGAGGTGGCGAGCTTTTCCCGACGCAAGCTGGCGCACCTCCGCAATCAGAAGATCGGCTTTATCTTCCAGAACTTCAACCTGCTGCCCAGGGCGAGCCTGTTGCGCAACGTCGAGCTCCCCCTGCTCTACGGCGGGATGGGCCGCAAGGAGCGTCGCAAGCTGGCGTACGAGGCGCTGGCAAAGGTCGGTCTCGCGGATCGCGGCAGACATCGGCCAAACGAGCTCTCGGGCGGCCAGCGGCAGCGCGGCGCCATCGCCCGGGCAATTGTCGGCAGACCTTCAGTGATCATGGCCGATGAGCCGACCGGCAACCTCGATCAGCAGACCGGCGGTGAGATCCTCGAGCTCTTCGACGAGCTGCGGGCAGGCGGCCAGACGCTGATCGTGGTTACCCATGATCCCTCCATTGCGGCTCGCGCCCGAGAGACGATTCGGATCGTCGACGGTTTGATTCTGCCCAACGGACACAGGGTCGCGGCGTGAATCCTGCCCAGTTTCTCCGCGAGGGATTCGTCGAGATGCGCGAGCACATTGGTCGCACGGTGCTGCAGACGCTTGGCGTGATACTCGGCGTTGCCTCGGTGGTGGCGACCCTGGGCATGACCGCAAGCATGGATGCTCGGCGTGACCAGTACTTTCGCGAATCGGGCGGTACCCTCTTGGTGGGAGTCTACAACCAGCCACCCGGCGAGCTCGAGATGACCGCCCGGCAGCGGGCAAAGACGGGTCTCAAGCTGTCCGACGCGGCGGCCATTCGCGATACCGTCGATGGCTTCGACCTGGTGGTCGCCGAGATCGCGCGTCGCCACGTGGTGCGGGCGGGCTCCACCGAAGAAAGCTTTCGCATCACCGCCATCGAGCCCGAGTTCATGCAGATGCGTGAGCTGCAGATGGGTGGCGGTCGTTACATCACCGATCACGACATGGACTCGGCAGCGGCAGTCGTCGTGCTGGGCTCGACCCGGGCGCGCGAGCTCTTCGGCACCGCCGATCCGGTCGGCAAGGCCGTCAACATCGACGGCAAGGCCTACACCGTGGTCGGGGTCACGGCCGAAAAGGTCTTCTTCTGGCAGGAGTCGGATACCTACAACGCCCATGAATGGCTCAACCGGCTGATCGTGGTGCCGATCACCTCCTATATGAAACGCCACCAGGAAAGCGGGGCCAAGCGCATCGACGAGCTCAACCTGCGTCTGCGGTCGCCGGAGGTCCACAAGGAGTCCCGCGATGCGCTCGAGCAGTTGCTGCGTTCGCGTCACGGGATCGAGGACTTCGGTATCTGGGATCGAAAGGAGCGCATTGACCAGGGCAACCGCGAGGGCATGATCTACAACATCACGTTCCTCGCCTGCGGGATCATCGCGCTTCTCGTGGGTGGGATTGTCATCACCAACATCATGCTTGCGTCGTTCACCGAGCGGATGCGCGAGGTCGGTGTCCGCAAGGCTCTCGGCGCCACCGGCTGGCAGGTCTTTGTCCAGTTCCTGATCGAGGCCATCGTGGTCACTGTCTTCGGAGGGGCCGCAGGCCTCGCTCTCGGAATCGTCTTCACCTTCGGGATCATGACCGTTATGCAGATGCCGATGGCGATCACGCCGATGATGATCTTCGTTTCGGTGGCATCGGCTTCGGTGGTCGGTTTCTTCTTCGGGCTCTATCCTGCGGTCCGCGCGTCGCGCCTCGATCCGGTGGTCGCCCTGCGGTACGAGTGAGGTCCCATGGTCATCGGCGAATCCCTGCGAACGACCGTCACCGAGATCTGGGCGCACAAGATGCGTTCTCTTTTGACTCTTTTCGGCGTTGTCCTCGGCACCATGGCAGTGGTGACGATGGTCAGCCTCATCGAGGCCGTCAAGGTAGAGATCTGGAACGGAATCGACTCGCTCGGTTTGCGCGGCGTGCTCTTCGTCAGCACCGAAACCCCGACCTCGAACCTCGACGTCAAACGCGCTCACCTCTCGGAGGGCCTGCGACGCGAGGATGCGGCGGAACTGGTCGAGGCGAGCGACCAGATCTCGTCCGCTGCACCGGTGTCCTACACCCAACAGGTGATCGCGTGGGGCGATACGAGCAAGTCCATACGGATTACGGCGACTACGCCCCAGTACGCGGTTGTTTTCGACCGTCGCGCCGAAAAGGGCCGTTTCATCTCCGACCTCGACCTCACACGAAAACGGCGAGTCGTCGTGATCGGTCATTTCCTGGCCAAGGATCTCTTCGGCAGTCACGAGCCCATCGGCCAGTGGGTGCGAATTGGCGATCATCAATTCGAGGTCATCGGCGTCGGCGAGCGGGTCGGCAACGAGATGATCAACGATGGCTGGAGCCGGCGCGAGATGGAGGGCGCCACCATCCCGCTCACCACCATGCAGAGTCTCTACGGCGGCGGCGACAGGGTCCCGCTGCTGATGGTCAAGGCGACCAACACGAATCAGCTTTCGCAGCTCTTCGCCCACCTCAAGAACCGGCTCTGGCGGCAGCACAACAGGGTCGAGGACTTCGAGATCGAAAACGTCGCCCAGGAGATCCTCGAGGCCGAGGGGCAGATCGACGAGCAGCTCCGTGGGTGGACAATCGTTCTTTTTGCCATCTCCGCGATCTCCCTCGTCGTCGGCGGCGTCGGCATCTTCTCGGTGCTGCAGATCTCGCTCGCCGAGCGTCTCTATGAGATCGGTCTCCGCAAATCGATCGGCGCCGAGGATCGGGACATCCTGGTCCAGTTTCTGATCGAGGCGATATTCCTGTCGGCGATCGGGGCGGTCATCGGATTCCTTGTGGCGGTGGTGTTGTGCGGCTTCGCCGGCCAGTTCTTCGAGGCGGGTCTGCCGATATCGGGTTTTGCCGTCTTCCTGGCGATCATCTTCGCGATCAGCATCGGTCTCGTCGCCGGCATCTATCCCTCCCTGCGCGCCGCAAAGCTGACGCCGGTCGAAGCGTTGGCGGGATAGGCGGGCACCCACCCGAAACACAGGTCAACGTTCAAACATTTCGCCCACCTACCCGCCCCAAAGCAACCGCGCGAGGGGGCAGGTTCGGCAACAGGGTTCAGCTTGAGTGGCAGCGTTCAGGTCAAGCAATGGTTGACAGCGTCAGGGCCAGCATCGGTCTCCGAACACACGATCCTGACTTCAGATGATAAAATAGGTTCTGTCTGGAAAAGATGGGCGGGTCCCTGGGGGGCGTATCGATGAATGGGCGATTTTCGTCGCATTTCATGGTGCCGACCGCCGAGACCACCACCGAGGGCTCCAGACAGCCGCCCGACGTCCCGAGGTTCGGATCCCCGGTCCTTCGTGTCGGCTTTGCTACCGGTCTTTTTCTCCTGGCGATAGTGTGGTGGGGCGGAGCCGTCGGAGCCGCAACCATTGATCGCTCGAAGATTCAAAATGCGGTCAGAGCGACGGTGTACATCGAGGTCGAGCGCGTATATCACGGCTACGATCTCTCCAATGCGGGGAGCGGCTTTTTTGTCCATCCGGACGGCTTCGTGATGACCAACTGGCATGTCGTCGCGGATCAAGTCGAGATGTTCTGGTCGGGGGCGGTTCGAGAGCTGTCGCTGACCGTTGTTCGCGTGGACGTTGTCGTCAATCCCGGATCGCCGAGTGAACGCACCCTTGTAGCAAAGGTGGTCGGGCGAGATCGGAAACGGGACCTGGCGCTGCTCAAGGTCGACTACCGCGCCCAGCATTGGATTGCTCCGTCGGAAGGGGTTCGGCTCGCCCTGATGGACGAGGTGTTTGTCGTGGGATTCCCCTTTGGTGATCTACTCACCTTCAACGAGCATGGGGGGATTTCGCTTGAAGGCTACCCGGAGCCCAGCATCAACAGCGGACGGGTGACGTCTCTTCGGAGGGACAGTCATAACCGAGTCGTGGCAGTTCAGACGGACGCGGCGATCAACCCCGGGAACTCCGGCGGGCCGATGCTCGACGCGAACGGTCGACTTGCCGGAGTTGTGTACCTAGGGGTAGGGGGGAGTCAGATTGGTTTCGCCGTCGCCCCCCAGCGAGTCCTCGATTTCTACCTCGACCGCCTCTTCAAGGTAAAATTTGTTCCACCGTATGTGCCCCATCCTCGAAGCACGGTGAAAATCAGCGTCGAACGAGGCATATTGCCTCTCGATGCCTCGCGCATTTCGGTTTTCGTGGAGGGTGCCGGTATTGAGGCATTCGACGTCGATCTCGAGAGATCCTATGCTGGGTGGGAGGCCGATCTGGAGTTTCCGGAAGTCTGGGGAGAAACGTCACAGAGGAGGTCCTTCACGGCGTCGCTCCAAATGTACGATGCCAGGGGGAATCGGTCGTTTCAACGGAAATACAGGCTTGCGGAGGTGGACTCTTCCGCCGTGGGCTTGAAAAGCCGACGCGATCCGCTGGCGATGATGCGTGACCGCAAACTCTCAAACTCATTGACGCTCGAAGAATATGCGCGAAAGAAGGCGGCGGAAGATGCCGCGGAAACCGACAATTCTGCAGGCAGCGCTGCTTCGGCAACGCCCTCCGCGAGCCCCGAACCCGAGCTCAAGGCAGAGGTGCGCGAAAATACGCCACCGCTCGACACTGATCTGACCGCGTACGCCAAGGAGATGTACAGGGATGGCCGTTACGAGGAAGCGGTCGAAGTACTCGAGAGGGTACTGAAATATGATCCCACCAACGACGTTGCACGCGAGTATCTCGACATGGCCAAGGAGCGTCTCCGAATCCGATCCGCAGAGACGTCCACCTCCAGCGGCGAAGGGTTTACGGCGCCCGAGACCATCGTGATGCCAGAAACGGAGGCCGCCGAGATACGGCTCACTTTTGACTCGCCGCTGCGCGTCGGGAGGTTCAACGTCTGGGTCGACGATGAGCCTCGGGACCCTGTCGATTTCAGCTTCAAAAAGAAGATGTTTGGCAAAGCGCCGTCGGCACGGGTCGACACGGCGATCGAGATCGCGCCCGGACGCCACTCGTTGACGGTGTCACTCGAGGACAAGGATCAGAATTCCAGAGGTCTTTTCAACTTCAACGAGACGTTCAAACCAGGGAGCCGCTGGACGCTGCGAGTCGTCATGCCATCGAACGATGCGAAACCGGATGCCTTTCTGGTGGAACGGAGATAGGTTCGCCCGTCCACCCGATTCTCGATGCTGCACGCTCGATCCGCCGTTCCACCCAAATTCGGAATCAGGAATTCGGTGAGGTGACCGGAGACTGAGCTTATCCAACAGCGGCAGGGACAGCGACAGAAAACAGTTGCAGCGACAGCGGCAGAAGACAGAGGCAGCCGCAGTCTTCAGAGACAGCGCCAGCCAGGGCCGATCGTGGGGAATCACATCTGCGCTTTCGATCGAGCATCGAACATCGGGCCGTCGGGTGGTTGTCATCGCCGCGCGGCGGCGCCGAGTCCTTTTGCGAGATCCGCCTCGAGGTCGCCGGCGTCCTCGATTCCTACCGAAAGCCGGACCATGTCGTCGCCAATGCCGAGACGCTGGCGTTCCTCGGCCGGGACCGAGGCGTGGGTCATGGTTGCCGGGTGGCAGACCAGGGATTCGACCCCGCCCAGCGATTCGGCGAGGGTGAAGATCTCCACCGCGTCGCAAAAAGCCCGTGCGCGGTCGAGCGATCCGATGTGGAAAGCAATCATCCCGCCGAACCCCGACTGCTGGGTGCGCGCGAGAGCGTGCTGAGGATGGCCTGCTAGACCCGGGTAGTGAATCTTCTTCACCTCGTTGTCGCTTGCGAGGAAGCCAGCTAGTCTGCGCCCGTTGGCCTCGTGAACGGCCATTCGGATCGCCAGCGTCTTGAGACCGCGCAACACGAGGTACGAATCGAAGGGTCCGAGGATCGCACCGACATTGTTCTGCACCGTGTGGAGCTGTTCTCCGAGGTCGGCGTCGCGAGCAATCACCAACCCGCCAACCCCGTCAGAGTGACCGTTGAGGTATTTGGTAGTGGAGTGGACCACGAGATCGGCGCCAAGATCGAGCGGGCGCTGCAGCACCGGGGTGAGGAATGTGTTGTCGACGACCATCAACGCGCCGTGGCGGTGCGCGATCTCGGTGACCGCGGACAGATCGACGAGCTGCATCAGTGGGTTGGTCGGAGTCTCGACAAAGACCATACGAGTTCGATCCGAGACTGCCGTCGCAAAGGCTTCGGGGTCGTCCGCGGCGACGAAGGTGACATCGATGCCGTGGCTCCGGGTGATCGTCGTGAAGAGCCTGTAAGTCCCGCCATAGAGGTTGTCTGCCGCAACCATGTGGTCGCCTGGTTCGAGGAGATTCGTGATGGCGTCGATTGCTGCAAGACCGGACGCGAATGCGATGCCTTCGGCCCCGCCCTCGAGCTCGGCTACCGCCCGTTCGAGTGCCGCGCGGGTGGGATTGTCGGTGCGCGAGTACTCCCAGCCTCGATGCTCCCCAAAACGGCGGTAGGCATAGGTGGAGGTCGCGTAAATCGGCACCGTGACTGCGCCGGTGGCATCATCAGGCTCATGGCCGGCGTGGACACAGCTGGTTTGGATTTTCAAGATTCCTCCGTGTGGCGGTCGTAGATGTCCTTGGAGAGGTATCGCTCAGATGAGTCAGGGATGATGGTCACAACCCTTTTGCCCGAACCGAGACGTCGCGCCACCTGAGCCGCCGCCCACACCGCGGCGCCGGCGGAGGAGCCGGCGAGAACGCCGCATTCGGCGGCCAGACGCCGAACCCACCGGAAGGCGTTGGCGTCGGGTACGCTGATGATCTCGTCGGCGATGTCCAGATCCATCGTCGGATGAAGGCTCTTCATGCCGATCCCCTCCACGTCATATTCGCCGAGCTCGCCACCTGAGAGGATCGAGCCCTTCGGTTCCACGGCCACCGCGAGGAGACGGGGAATCTCCTGTTTGAGGTAACGAGCCGTGCCGGAAAAGGTGCCGCCGGAGCCGCATCCGGCGACCAGCGCGTCGAGGTGGCCGCCCATCTGCTCGTAGATCTCGGGCCCCGTGGTTGCGAAGTGAGCATCAGGGTTGGCGGGATTGGCGAATTGATCGACATAGATCGCCCCCGGCGTGCCGTCCGCGATCTCTCTCGCCCTGCGCTGGGCGCCTGGAATCCCGTCCTCGGCAGGGGTCACGACGACCTCGCCTCCGAGTGCGCGCATCAGTCGTCGTTTTTCGATCGAGAATTGCTCCGGCATCACCAACACGACTCGGTAGCCAAAACGTCGGCCCACCATAGCGAGCGCCAGCCCGGTGTTGCCGGCGGTGGCCTCGACCACTGTGCCGCCTGGTGCGAGTTTCCCATCGGCAGCGGCCCTTCTGATCAGGGCAAGACCCACTCTGTCCTTGACCGAGAAACCGGGATTGAGGCTCTCGAGCTTGGCCCAGATTTCTCCACCGTCTGGACCCTCGAGGTCTTTGAGTCGAAGCAGGGGCGTCTTGCCGATCAGGTCGAGGATGGATTCAACTGCCCGCATGTCGTCATCTCGTGTCGTTTCAAGACTCGCACCTCGTGCCGCCATTCCAGCGTTTCAAGGTACAACATTCAGCATTCAAAGTTACGACGTTTCGGCGAGGGCCGAACGAATCGCTTCGTCCAGTTGAGGGGTCTGGTACGTGTACCCGGCCTCCTCAAGAGCCTTCGGTCGAACACGGGCCGAGGCCAGGAGGAGCGCTTCGGCCATTTCCCCGAGAGCAAGCCGAGCCGCGAACGCGGGCATCGGCAGAATCGTCGGTCGGCCAAGTACGCGACCCAAGGCGCGCACGAATGCGGTGCAGCGAATTTCCTGTGGTGAGACGACGTTGATCGGACCCGACAAATGCTCGTTCTCGAGGATGAAGTGTACGACCCCGACGACATCGTCAATACCGATCCAGGGCCAGAACTGGCGCCCTGATCCAATCGGTCCGCCAACTCCCATCTTGAACGGCATCAGCATCTTGCCGAGAGCACCTTCAGCGGCAACGACCATGCCAAGCCGCATGAGAACGACCCTCGTGTCGGCTGATGCGGCACTGGTGGCCGCAGCCTCCCAATCCTTTGACAGCTCGGCGAGGAATCCTGTGCCGACCGGGGAGCTCTCATCGAGTCTTTCGTCACCGCGAGCGCCATAGAAACCGACCGCGGAAGCGTTGACAAGCACTCTTGGGGGCGTTTCACAGCGTTCGATTGCGGTCGTGATGGTGGAGGTTGAGTCCAGCCGGCTCGATCGCAATGCGGCTTTGACCGCCTGATTCCAGCGACCTTCACCGATGTTGCGTCCGTTGAGGTTGATGACTGCATCGGCGCCTTCCAGAACGACGGGATCGAGCTGGCCGGTCGAGGGGTTCCAGCAAACCTCAGTAGGACCAGTCCTGGCCGGGCGGCGAACCAGACGCACGACGTCGTGGCCCGCGGCCTCGAGCGAAGGTAGCAATTTGGATCCAATCAATCCGCCGGCTCCAGAGACGATTACTTTCATGATGTCACAGGAAACAGTGGAGCCGTCTCGATTCTTCCGTGGTCACGTCCGAAAGAAATTTCCCGATGAAGGCGGCGTGAGTTGGCGCAGTTGTACAGGGGCGCAGCGTTAGTCGAGTGAGCGAGGACTCCGTAATAAGGAACGTCGCCCTCACGGCTCCTGCTCTGATCATGATTTCGGAGACGGAGACGGGCTCAGACAATCCAGCCGGAGAGGTTTTCGATGGCGATTTCCGCCAGCGCGGCGATGTGATCCGGGCGATGGTTGAGGGCTGGAATGTAGCGGAACCGTTGACCCCCGTTTTTGGTGAAGATCTTGCGCCCCCTGACGTCGATCTCCTCCAATGTTTCCAGACAATCGGTGGCGAACCCCGGACAGATCACGTCGAGCCCGCGAAGGCCCTCGCGACCCCAAATTTTGAGCTGTGCCGCCGTATCGAGACCGATCCACGGTTCTCGGCCGAAACGCGACTGGAACGTCGTAGTGATTTTTTCCGGATCGAAATCGAGGGCTCTTTTGAGCAGGGTTGAGGTGGTGTGGCAGTGGTTTTCGTACGGGTCTCCGGCTTCGACATAGCGCATCGGAAGGCCGTGAAAACTCATCAAGAGCTGCGTCGGCCGGCCGGTCGCGGTCCACGCTTGATGAATGCTCGAGGCGAGGGATTGGATGTAGAGCGGGTGATCGTGGTAGCTGGCGACGGTGCGGACCTCGGGCACCCGGCGCCATCTCGAGAGCTCACGGAAGACCTGGTCGAAAATCGAGGCGGTGGTGGTTGCCGAGTATTGGGGAAAGAGGGGCAGGATCAGGATTCTACGGCAACCCCGTTGCCGAAGCACGCCCAGTGCCGCCGCCAATGATGGTTTGCCGTAACGCATCCCGCAAAACACCGGGATCGGACGATCGATCCGTTGGCCGAGCGCCCATTCCAGGTCGGTGGTCATCCGTCGACTGGCAACGGAGAGAGGCGATCCCTCCTTCGTCCAGATTTTGCGGTACGCGCGGGCGGTGCGGAACGGTCGGAAAGGGAGGATGAACAGGTTACGGATCAGCCACCACCGTATGCGGGGAAGCTCGATCACTCTGGGGTCGGCAAGAAACTCCCTGAGGTAGGCGCGGACGGCCTTCGGCGTTGCTTCCGCCGGCGAGCCGAGGTTGGCCAAGAGGACGCCTGCCGGTGGAGGGTTGGAGATTGAAGGTGGTTCCGGCGCGAATTGCATCCCTACCAGTGTACGGGAGAGGGCGGAATTCGGAATTAGGAATTCCCACCCGCCCGCCCAGATCACAGCCGCATAACCTTGAACGTTCGAACGTTCCGCCCACCCTCCCCCGGATTTGTACGTCCTCGATGCAGGCCCTGAAGGACCTGCCGACGTGTATATTTTGCTCAGCGACGACCCAAAACGGTAGGCGGGCCCTTTCGGGCCCGTAGGTGCTGACGCTGCCGCTGAAGCTGTCCCGGTCGCTGTTTGCAGAAGATGTCGCTGATGTCTGCCGCTGATCGCGGTTGCTGACCCTGCCGCCGCCGCTGTCGACCGCTGCTGGTCTCACCAGCGGCCCCTGCGCCTCAGGTGTTTACTGAGCGGCAGGCTCGTCCACGAAATCGTCCGGGTCGAAGCCGTCGTCTTTCGGCACCTTGGCCATGGGTTCCCGGGTCATTTCTTGGTGGCGTGACTCTTCGTCACGAAGTTCGGCAAAAAGCGCGGTGACGTCGGGATCAGAGATTTCGGGCAGGGCATCGTTGTAGAAGTCGTAGGCCTTGGTTTCTGCGAGCAGAGCGACATCGAGGGCCGCTTTGACCGACATGAAGGCCCGCGCAGCGTCGAACTCCGGCGCCTCGATGTCGTAGAGCATCGAAGTGTCCGCGGTTCGAGGCTCATCTCCAAAAAGGCTGGAGCGCTTCGCAATGAGTT
This sequence comes from uncultured Thermoanaerobaculia bacterium, assembly GCA_965364305.1. Taxonomy (GTDB): domain Bacteria; phylum Acidobacteriota; class Thermoanaerobaculia; order Thermoanaerobaculales; family Sulfomarinibacteraceae; genus Sulfomarinibacter. The sequence continues at coordinate 673 of CBDTWX010000095.1, read as the reverse complement.
TCTCGGCGTGTTTGACCTCGTTGTCGGCCATGAATCGAAAGAACTTTGCCGTATCCGGGGTGCGGTGGGCGTCCATCTGGGCCGCGAATTCGTCATAGCGCTCCTTGGCTTCCTCCTCGACGAAGATCGCAAGGTCAAGGGTGTCGCGAAGGGAAAGGTTGTCAAAGGCGATTTCCTTGCTCATGGTGTCCTCCGGCGCCGGTGAGAGGGGCGCATTGCCTGGACGGAAACTGTGAACCCGACCGAGGTAGTTGTCAAGGTATCACCGGCACTTCTCACCAGGCGTCGACTGCGGGCTATGGAACCAGATGTGATGTGCAGGCTGGAGGATTCTCAGGTCCGCTGTTCCCCTCGTTACCCGAAAACGACCGCGCAGGAGCCCAGCGCCGTCGCCACCAGAGTTCGAGCCTCTCCCCATTTGACAAGAGTGTTTGATCGTCATTACGATGCTCGATGCGCGGATTGAGGGCGTCTTGTCTGTGTTTGAACTGAGTCTCACAATAATCCCGAGATGTATCCCGACGCCGGTCCACACTTCGAGCCCGGCCGGGCTCTTCCCCGTGACCAGCCGCAGCGGCTCACCCGCGGTGTGTGCGTCGATCGTCGTGATGCGCTGCCAACCGGACGGCGGCACGAACCCGGACGCCGCGGCGGACAGGTCGTCCATGGCCTA
>CBDTWX010000094.1:0-14074 GCA_965364305.1 uncultured Thermoanaerobaculia bacterium | reverse complement strand
TATCGCCAGGAGTATATAGCCGCCGGGATGAGCTCCGGTGAGCAGGTCGCGGGGGTGGTCGTCGTGTCGTGGCCGGACCGAGCTCTGTTCCGCGCCGGCGATCCCACGACCCAGATGATGGGCCTCGATGGACCGGTCGTCCGGCTGGTGGATTTCGAGGCCCCAAGCTGCGACGAGCACCTTCTCGATGCCGACGAATGGGCGCGGGTGCCCCTGGTGGCGGTTCTCGATCCGCGCGGGGCGGTCGACCGATTCACGGTTCTGAAGCATGGCGATCGAGGGTTTGTGCTCATACCGCGCGAGCCGGGAGGGGTCGACCGGGTCGAAGTGGTGCTCGGCGACGGGGATCTGCCGCAGGAGGTCACGGTTGTCGATCCGCAGGGTGCCACCAACCGTCTCCGCTTCACCGACTGGCAAAAAAGCGATGGACCCGCCGATGGAAGATGGCTCCCCGAACCGCCCCCTGGCCTCGACTGCATCGCAGACGGTCACTGACCCGGAAATCAAGAATCCCTCCAGATCAGGCTCAGCGTGTGACGATCGGCGAAAGTAGTCAGTTGGCAGAGGCAGCAATCAGCATCCCGTCCGCGATACCTCGGGAAACGCGGCGGAAGTGACTGGGAAGCCGTCTGGAGAGGTAGCAATCAGGATCAGCGACAGGAGGCAGCGGCAGTCGTCAGCGTCAGCGACCAGCGTCAGTGAACAGCGGCAGTGAACCGTTTGCTGTCGCTATTTCTGACTCTGACGTCGGTCGCCATTACTGATTCTGGCTCCGTCGCAGACAGTGGGGTGGGCGGGCGGCAAATCCGCAGTTCGAAATCCGAAATCCGAAATCGCCGTGTGGTGGTTGGGCGAGTGGCTGGGGGTAGATCTCGTATCTCGGAACCGGGTGGGCGGGAATTCAAAATTCAAAATTGAGAATTCAAAATTGGGCGGTCGGACGGGTGACGTCTACACTCCCCGATCAAGAAGCATTTGGCTCGCCCGGATCAGGGCATCACGTTCGAATCCCTTTGGAAAGGTCTCGGTCTGGGCGACGGCTCTCGCTGCGTACTCTTGGGCGCGCCGCCGGACCTCGTTGAGAACCCCTGATGTGCGAACCATCTCGAGGACTTCCGTTTCCGAAATCGCGTCGAAAGTGCCGCTCGAGGCGATCTCTTCCAGACGTTCGCAGGTGCGATGGTCGAGGCGAGGTCGGAGGAGGATGATCGGCAGCGTTGCGCGGCCCTCGCGGAGGTCGGCCATCACCGGTTTTCCGAGATCCGATCTGGCGGCCGTGAAATCCAGCAGGTCGTCGACTAGCTGAAATGAAATCCCGACATTTCGACCGAACTCGAGCAACCGTTCAGTGAGGTGAAGAGTCGACGGTTGGAAGAGCGCAGGAAGCGCACAGGCGGCGGCGAAGAGCTCAGCAGTCTTGCGCTGGGTGATATCCATGTAGGTTTGTTCGTCGATATCGAGACGTCCACGAATCTGATCGGCGAGGATCTCGCCCTCGGTCATCCTCAGGGTCGCCGAGGTGAGAATCCTCATCACATCCACGTCACCGAGTTCGAGGCACAGATCCATGGTTCGTGTATAGAGCCAATCACCGACCAAGACCGAGGTCTGGTTGCCCCATGTGTTGTTGGCTGTGGGGTGTCCTCTGCGAAGATCCGAGCCGTCGATGATGTCGTCATGAATTAAGGTCGCTGTGTGAATCATCTCGACGACCGCAGCGTACCGCACGTCCCTCTCCCCGGCGTAGCCGAGCATTCGGCTCACCAGCAATACCAGCGCGGGTCGCAACCGTTTCCCGCCACTTCCGAGGACGTAGGTGGCGACATCCCTGACCATCGGCTCGGCGCGTTCAAACTCGCGGTCAAAAAACACCTCGACCTCATCGAGGCGTTCGAGTACAGGGCCAAATACCTGGCGGATCTGCTGTGCTTGTTTGAGGGAGCTCACGGTGGCTTTCATCCGCGGAGGATACCACGGCCGTGGGGGTAGAACCGGGTGACCGGAGTGAAGAACTCCGATTCCGCCGCTGGGTCTGATTGATGAGAATTTGACAGGAATATGCGTGCTGATTGGATCAGACTGATGTGATATCAACCCCAGGTTGCGAGCAGACGCCCCAAAGACGTGCGTGCTCTTTCGGCATGTGGATGCTTGGAATCATGTCCACAAAGATGAATGACTTTTCGATAGCAATCGACAGCCATCTGTTCATCTTCCCGGCAATGTTGACTCAAATGACCCTTCATAAGCCAGGCTTCAGTATGCTTGGGATCGACGGTCAAAATACGATCGAGAAAAATTTCGGCGACGTCCCAGCGTTCTTCGGATATTGCACGAGCCGCGTGTGAGCGATATACGCGGATGTGAGAGTCACTACCGCGTACAGCGGTCTGCGAATCTCGGCGAAAAATTCCAAGGCTTTTCATTTCTTTCGAACTCAGAATGGAGCATTTTTTGTCCGATGTCAAGATTTCTATGCACAACTTCTTTCAGTTCTTTCGAAATATTGACGGACGAAACGTCTCGAAATTATTCGGCTGCAGCATTCTCTGCCTGTGATTCCAGATGTTTGGCACTCGAACGCTCAGCGTGATTCCAAGGACAATGACCGGAGAATTCGGGCTGGAGTTCGTACATCGCATCGTGGACTTGCGATATCTCACCGGGTATCTTTCCCGGGTCGAATTTCGGGGCCAAGATCGCGGTATCATAGCGCCATGAGCCGACGTTCCGAAACGCCACCATTTGTCCACCTGCATCTGCACACACACTACTCGTTGCTCGACGCGGCGATCAGGATTTCCGACCTCGCGAAACAAATCGCCAGGCTCGGGATGCCGGCCGTGGCCGTGACTGACCACGGCAATATTTTCGGTGCATTCCAGTTCCACCGGGCGGCTCTCGCCGAAGGGATCAAACCGATCATTGGTTGCGAGGTGTACGTCGCGCCGGGGGATCATCGAGATCGTTCACCGGTACCGGGTCGACGCAGGCCCTACGATCACCTCGTTCTATTGGCCGAGAACGACCGGGGCTACGCGAACCTCGTGCGGTTGGTGAGCGCCGCATATCTCGAAGGGTTCTATCACAAACCTCGCATATCAAAGGATCTGCTTGCAGCGCACAGTGACGGTTTGATAGGGCTTTCAGCGTGCCTCTCGGGTGAGGTTTCTCGCTTGATGATGGCTCGCGACGCAGCGGCCGCTCGCGAGGCCGCCGAGAGTTTGAGCGAAATCCTGGGTCAGGACAACTTCTTTCTCGAGATCCAGAATCACGGAACGGCCGACGAGGAGTTCGTGCGGGCCGGAATGGAGGAGCTGTCGCGGGAGACTGGAATCGATTTGGTCGCTACCAACGATTGCCACTTCCACAACCGCGACGACACCTTCGCCCACCGGGTGCTGATCGGAATCGGACTCAACCGCGATCTCGAGGATCTCCAGCAGAGCTACGCGTACAACGCTGAGTTCTATGTCAAGTCATCCGAAGAGATGTACGATCTCTTTGCCGATTACCCGGGTGCCTGCGAGCGGACCGCGGAAATCGCCGCGCGCTGCCATGTTCGCTTCGACACCGACTCGCTCCATCTTCCGAAATTCAGCGTTCGAGAGGGTGATAATCTGGAGGTATTCCTTGCCGAAAATGCGCAGGAAGGTCTCCGGAATCGCCTTCAGAAAAAAGGTTCCAGGCGCCACACAGTCGAGGATTACGAGTCACGGCTCGAAGAGGAGCTTGACATCATCCGCAAAATGGGTTTTCCGGGATATTTCCTGGTTGTGTGGGATTTCATTCGTCACGCAAAGGAGGTGGAGATACCGGTGGGCCCGGGTCGCGGATCGGCGGCGGGGTCGCTGGTCTCGTATTCGCTCGGCATTACCGACATCGATCCCCTCGAGTTTGATCTGCTTTTTGAGCGTTTCCTCAACCCGGACCGAATATCGATGCCGGATATCGACATCGATTTCTGCCAGCGGCGCCGGGACGAAATCATCGAGTACGTTCGCCAGCTTTATGGCGGGGATTCGGTATCGCAGATTGCTACGTTCAACATCCTCAAGGCCAGGTCTGCAGTGAGAGATGTTGGTCGCGTGATGGGAATGCCATTTGGCGATGTGGATCGCATTGCAAAACTCATCCCCGACGAGCTCAATATCACGATTTCTCGCGCCCTGGAGGACTCGCCGCAACTTCGGGAGCTCGTTGAGGGCGACGAGGACGTACAGCTGTTGGTGGAAACCGCCGGTCGCCTGGAGGGGCTCGCGCGCCACTGTGGAGTGCACGCTGCCGGAGTGGTGATCGCGCCGGAACCGCTGGTCAACCTGGTGCCGCTGGCCCGAACTTCACACGGTGAGGTGATGACCCAGTTCGACAAGGATGATGTGGAAGCGCTCGGCCTTCTCAAAATGGACTTCCTCGGGCTGCGAACACTGACGGTGATCGATGACGCGGTGAGGTCGATTCGTCGATCGTCCAACCCGGACCTCGATTTGACCGAGATCCCGTTTGACGACCCCGGGGTGTTCAGCCTTTTCTCGGCTGGTGAGACCGATGGGATCTTCCAGTTCGAGTCGGCGGGTATGAAGGATGTGCTGCGAAAGGTGCAGCCTCAGAGCTTCCTGGACATCGCAGCGCTGAATGCTCTGTATCGACCGGGCCCGATGCAGTTCATCGACGATTATGCCGAGCGAAAGCAGGCGCGCAAGACAATCACCTATATCTTCCCCGAGCTCGAGGAGATCCTCGGCGAGACCTACGGCATCATCGTCTACCAGGAACAGGTCATGCGGATCGCGGTGGAGATCGCCGGATTCTCTCTGGCCAAGGCGGACACGCTGCGCAAGGCAATGGGCAAGAAAAAACAGGAGATCATCGATCGCGAGGGGGAAAACTTCATCAGCGGCGCCGTCGCCAAGGGCCACCCAAAGGACAAGGCGCGTCAGCTGTGGAACCAGATCGTTCCCTTTGCGAAGTACGGCTTCAATAAATCACATTCGGTGGCCTACGCCCACGTCGCGTATCTCACCGCCTACCTCAAGACGCATTATCCAGCGCACTTCATGGCCGCGATGCTCACATCAGAGGTGTCCAACACCGACAAGCTCTCTCAATACCTCGTGCGAAGTCGGCAGATGGGGCTCGATATCCTCCCTCCGGGGGTCAATACCTCGATGCCCTTTTTCACTGTGGAAGACGGGGGGATTCGGTTCGGTCTCGCCGCCATCAAGGGCGTTGGCCAGGCCGCCGTCGAGCCCCTCCTGGAGGCCCGAGATCGCGAGGGCAGCTTCAGCTCGCTGTCTCAGTGTCTGCGTTCCCTGCCCGCTCGTTCGATGAACCAGAAGGTCTTGGAGTGCCTCGCCAAGGCGGGCTGCTTCGACACATTCGGTATCGCTCGCAAGGGGATCTTGGACAACCTCGGGCGATTGCTCGAAATGACCGGTCGCGAACGGGAGCAGCGCGAGCTCGGTCAGGGGTTCCTCTTTGCCGATCTGCCGTCGGAGGGTCTCGAAGAAGAGCTTCGCAGAGCCGGGCAGGCGGAGCAGGCCGAGCGACTGGCCTGGGAGCGTGACGTCCTGGGTTTTTATCTCACCGGGCACCCGCTTGCATCGTACGATGAGCAGCTCGGCCGCTATGCGGACTGTGCGGTCGACGAGCTCGGCGAGAGGTTGGCTTCAGGCGCGGAACGAGTCACTGTAGGTGGGCTGGTCACCGGGCTGAAGATCATGCCGATCAAAAAGGAGGGCCGAAACCATGGCCGTCGCCTGGCGGTTTTCCAGCTCGAGGACCCTTCGGACACGGTGAGGGTGGTGGCTTTCCCGGATGTCTTCGAGGCCTACGAACGGCTCCTCACCGATGGAGCCGCCGTGCTGGTGGTGGCGAGCCTCAAAGGGGAGGGCGATCATGTGGAGCTGGTGGCAGACGAAATTGTCTCGCTCGACGGAATCGATTCACAGAGGGCAGCAGCTCTCCGTGTGGTGCTCGACCTCGATCAGATGGACGAGGAGTGTCTCGAGGCGATTCGCGAGTATCTGCTCGAGCACTCCGGCGATATGCCGGTGCGTTTCGAGCTCCTGCGACGCGGAAAGTTTCGTGCCCGTCTCGTGCCTCCGCCGGCCCTGATGGTGGATCCCGGGTCTGCGACCCGGGATGGACTGAAGCAGCTTCTAGGCAACGGCTGGTGCGAGTACGAGTTCGATTCCGCAGCCCGCAACGGAAGCGGGAAGAATCGAGTCCCGCCGTCTCCAGGCGGGAACGGTGATTCAGCTGAAATAGTCAACTGAGCGAGAGTGCTCAGATCTCAATTCTCAAATCTCAGTACCCACCCTCCCCCTGAGTTCTGGGGTTTGAGGAGGTGAGGGAGTGAGGGAATGAGGGGGTGTGGGAGTGTGGGCCTGCAGGTCACCCTCCCGTCCCCGTCGATTGACCCGACCGAGGGGGCGTAGCGACCGAATGGAGGGCTCTATTGACGCTGATTGCTGCCCCTGCCGCTGAGGCTGAACCCTTCACCCTTCACTTGCATCCAGCGTCTTATACCGCCCCTCAAGCCACCTGGTGACGTCCGTCGTGTACCACCTTGAAAACCTGCGGCCAGAAGGGCCGCCTGCAAGGGCGGTCCTGGCATGGTCCTCGGAGAGGTCGGTGATGAAACGCCACGACGGGGTAAAGGTGGTCTGCCGTTCGTGTGAAATGAAGATCCCGCCCTGCACGACCGTGGCGCGGTTGCCGTGCAGCTCGACGGGGCCGTGGTCGAAGCCGAGCCATTTCGGCAGCCGACCGTCGAAGAAGATGTTCTTCATGACGATCCGCTGCCTCCTCCCCCACGGAGTGATGGCCTCCAGGGAAACCTCGGTCAGCACCTCTCCTAGCACCCGTGAAATCAGCCCTTCCTTGCCTTCATCGCCGAACCATGTGGGGTCGTCGCCAAGCAGGACGTTGTCGAAGAGGTGGTAGTAGTCGGCGACGATAGCTGTCGAAGAAATCACTGTGTTCCAAACCTCCTCGCCGAAGAGGCCGCGGCCAAAAACCTCTTCCAGGAGCGCGTGGTAGACGGTCTCGAAGAGTGAAGCCCCCCGGGAGGCGCGGTCATAGCGACAATCCCAATCGCGGAGCATTCTTCCGGCAAACGAATCGGGGAGCGAGGGGCGCAGGATCTCCATGTAGCGTTCGGCCTGGAGCGAATACAGATCGGTCTGGATTCTCTCCATGTCGTCGGCGGTACAGGCGGAGCATTTGCCGAGCAGTGATCTGATCCGGTCTGCTCGGTAGGAGCCCATCGGGAGGTTGATCACCAGGGGTCCGGACGGCGGGTTGTGGTCGTCGTTTGCCGTCGCCAGAAAGCCCTCGGGGGGGTTGAGGACCGAGTGCAGGCGATCGCTTGTCACCATCCCTCTCCAGTGCCACCGTTTTTCCCATGCCGGCACCGGGTGGAGACCGGAGTGACGACGGTCGGGAAGCAGGCCCGATTGCTGGTAGCCGATGTTGCCTTCGCGGTCTGCGAGCAGCCAATTGCAGGAGATCGCGACGTCGCGCACCACCTTTTGTGCGTCGGGTACTGTCCGCATGATCGGGATGCGCGCGAGAGCGTCGAGCGATCGGGCGGCGCCGCCGCGGTGGGCCGTCCACGCGCGGGTGAGGTAGAAACCGTCGCTCAACTCCTGCTCGTGTGGGTCGCATTCAAGCACCCCGAGATCGGTCTCTCTGACGGTGATCGAGAGAGGTCTCTCGCCCTTGCGCGCGATGGTTTCGGTTCGCACTCGGAGGGGCTCGAACCCTTCCTGCCGGCGGCAGGCGCCATCGCGGCATTCCTCGAGGAAGTAGTCCACCATGTCCATGAAACCATAGGTAAAACCATAGCTGAGACTGCTGGTTCGGCCCATCACCAGACCGGGAACGCCGGGCATGGTCGCGCCCATTCGATAGTCGTCGGGGGTGTACATCAGCGCTTCATACCACACGGCGGGAAGGCGATTACACTCGAGATGGGGGTCGTTGCATTGGAGTGGTGATCCCGAAGCGCTGCGCGAACCGGACACCGCCCAGTTGTTGCTCGCCATGAGGGTCGGTGCCGCACCGAGGAAGCGGACGACGTCCGGCAGCAACGGTTCGACGTATTGCAGCTCGGAGAGTCGTGACACAGTATCTTCATCGAGTCCGTCGAGATGTGGTGTGACGAGTCGTGCGAGCCGACTCTTCGGAATGCCTGCGGCAAGGGCCTGGATGAGGAACTTCTCCATATCTTGCTGCGACTGGGCGAGTCCGATGAACGCCATGAGCTTGATGGTGAGCAGGGTGTCGGCGACAGTCCACGGGCTCGGACGATATCGGACGAGGAGTAGCTCGAGTGGCCCCCTGTGGGACTCGAGAAATCGATTGACGCCTTCAGCGTAGGCTTCGCCCAGCCGCCGGCCATCCTCGCTCAGGTTGGCGACATCCTCCTTGGCGTCGATATCGAAGCCCATCGTGCGCATGAAGACGTCGATTTCGATCGTATCGTCATCGTTCGCGATGCACTCGCACAGGCGACCCTGACCCACCAGGCGGACCAACATCATCTGCACCATGCGGTCGTGGGCGTGGGCGAACCCGAGTCCGCGGGCGAGCCCCAGATCGTTATCCGCCCACAGCGTGATCACCCCGTCGGTTGTCCGTGCGAACTCGATTCGAGACCCGGAGATTTCGATTCGACGGCGTCGTCTGTTGACTCGCATCTTGCCTCCAGGGTTGCCGAGTGCGCGAATTCCGAGCAGGATACCAGGGATGTCGCGCTATTCTGAAAGGGAGATGAGTCAGGATCTAGAACGGCTCAAGCAGACGATCGTGGTCGCGCTGACAGAGGAGAGGTGGGGCGAAGCCCTCTCCGGTCTCGAGTCCTGGTGCGAGATCATTCCCGATCACGGGCGCTCCTGGCTCAACCGCGGTTACTGCCTGTACCGCCTCGGCCGGCTGAACGAGGCCGTGGCGTCGTTCGATCGATGCCTCGAGATCGAACCCTCCTCGGTCAAGGCGAAGAGTTGGCGTCGACGAGCGTTGTCCGATCTCGATCACGCGCACACTGCGTCGGAACATCTCCCACAGCGTGGTTTCGGGACGTCCGCCGGAGGGGTCACACCATCGGCGGCCGTTTCATCTCCGACTTCCCGGTCGGTGAGCTTCCCGTCCCACGGAGCACTTTCGTCGCCCGGTGGCGGGAGTGCGTGGCAGGTCGGGACCGTCGTGGAGGGGCGTTACGAAGTTCAAAAAGTGGCGCGAGGCGGGATGGCGGTGGTGGCGATCGTCTTTGACAGGGAGCTGCGCCGCACGATGGCGGTGAAAACTCCGCTGCCCTCGGTGCTCGCCTCTGCCGACGGGCGCGCCCGGTTTCAGCGCGAGGCTGAATCGTGGATCGCGCTCGGGGTCCACCCAAATATATGCTGTGCGTACTATCTGCAAGAGATCGGCGGCATGCCGCGGCTCTTCATCGAATATGTACACGGCGGTGACCTCAACGAATGGTTGAAAAAAGAAGACAAGCCAGATCTCGAGCAGAGGCTTGACGTCACCATCCAGATCGCGAGCGGTCTCGACTACACCCACAACTTCTTGTGGACCGACGACGACGGTGTCGAGCACCGGGGCGTGGTTCATCGTGACATCAAACCAGCCAATGTGCTGATGACTGAAGACGGGGTTGCCCGCGTCACCGATTTTGGTCTGGTGCGCTCCGAGGCGGTCGAGGATGGCGGCGATGCTGATGTCCGTGCCCGAGTCATGGAGGAGCTGCGCTCCACCGGGCGCGGTGATGAAAGTTTCGCGAGCGGTTCCTGGCAGACCGTGACGGTCGAAGATGGTTTCGTGGGGACTCCGCCCTACATGGCGCCCGAGGTGTGGCGGCAGGCCCTGCGAGGGACGGTCGGCACCGACATCTATGCCTACGGTTGCATGCTCTATGAGATCTTCCTCGGTCGGCGGCCGTACTCCCTGCCTGAAGTCGAGGAGGAATCCTCGACCCGAGAGTCGCAACTTCATTCCATGATGCGTATGCACTTGGAAACGGAGCCGCCGGATCCATTGGCCTTCGACAGCTCGATCGATCCTCGCCTCGCTGCACTGATGCGGTCCTGCATCGCCAAGGATGCCGGCCAACGACCTCAGTCGTTTGCCCTCCTTCGCAGTCAGCTGGTCGATTCTTACGAGAATCTGACTGGCACATCGTACCCGCGGCCCGAGCCGCAACGCACCCAGCTCCTCGCCGATTCGCTCAACAACCGCGGTGTTTCCTATGTCACCCTTGGCATCACCGATCGAGCAGCGGCAAGCTTTCGCGAAGCACTGGCCGTTGATCCTCGCCATCTCGAAGCGACGTTCAACAACAGCCTTCTCGAGTGGAGGAGTGAGGGTCTGACCGATGCGGAGCTCGAACGACGATTGACCGAAGCCGAACGCACCGTTGGGCTGGGCTCCAGAGCGGCTCTGATGCGGGCACGCATGCGGCTTCTGCTCGATAACCCGGTGGGGGCCATGGATGCGCTGGGCTTTCTGCCCCCGGCCGATCGCGCTTCCCTGGGGGCGCGCCGCGAGACGGCTTTTGCTCTGCTCGCCCGAATTCGAGCGTCTTCGAACCAGGACAGCTTGGAAGAGGCCCGGGACATTTTTGCGTCGGTTCTCGAAGAAGGCGCCTCCGATATCAGCGTGCTGATCGGTTTTGCCGAAGTCTGCTCGCTGCTCGGCGACGAGGACACGGCCAACGAGGTCTTCATCGCCGCCCGTTCTCTCGACAGAGACCTGCCCAAGGACCTGGGGGACGCGGTCGGTTCCCACCTTCCCGGACATCGGATCGATCGACTCATGACCCACCAGGCACCGGCAACGAGTGTCGTGGCGCTTTCTGACGGTTGGACGGTCGTGCGCACTGCCGATGGCTCGGCGGTGGTCTGGGATCCAAATGGTTCTCAACCATATAAACGCATAGATCTTGGAGGCACCGCGCGGCAGGGGAACTCGCTGGCGGTGATCGACGATGTCCTGGTGGCGTGCCTTGAAAACGCACCACTGACTCTCTTCAACCTCGGCGACGGGCGGCGTCTCCGCAGTTTGCGGGCCCACCCAGGGGTAGCGACCTGTATCGATGTATCGCCGAATGGCCGGCTGGTGGCGAGCGGCGGATCGGATCGCTGCTTGAGATTGTGGAACCTCGAGAGCGGCGAGTGCGAGAAGACGTTCCAGGGTCACAGGGCATTCATCAGCGGTGTCGCCTGGCATCCGACCGAACCCTGGGTTGTGACGGCGAGTGCGGACGGCACATTGATGGTCTGGAATGTGGACCAGGGATGCCGTATTCGTGTGCTCGCAGGACACCGTGGGCCGGTTCGTGATCTCATCCTTGCCGGCGATCGGAACGTTGCGATTTCGGCCGGCGACGATGGAACCGTCGGGGTCTGGAACCTCGATTCCGGAGAAAACGTTCGTTTCCTCAGGGGCCATCACGGTGCGGTGACCGCGGTTTCAATGATCGGAGATGCGGTTGCCGCTGGCGGCAGTGACCACACTGTTCGCGTCTGGAACATCGAACGGGGGGAGGCCATCCGGGTGATCCGGTTGGCGAAGCCGGTCCACGAGCTGTCGACCTCCGACGATCATCGGTACCTCTTGGCGGCCTTTGGCTCCTCCGTCTGCCGACTTGGCCTGCCGGAACAACTCAAAGCCAAGCTGCCGTTGGTTCTCTCGGAAACCGTCGTGTCTGGCGAGCTTGCGGGCAGGGAGATGACGTTCCGTGAGCACCTCGATGCCGCACGTGAGCACATCGAGGATGGTCGGATGGAGGAGGCTATTGCGCCGCTGCGTGAGGCGAGGGCCGTCGAGGGCTACGATCTGCACCGCGAGGCGCTCGAGCTGTGGAGCAAGGTGCTGGCTTTCTTTCCCAAGCTCGTCTCGAGGTCGGTCGTCGAGCTGCGTCGGTTCGGTGGCGCGTACGACCGTTTCGGAGCCTGCCTTTTGACACCCGACGGATCGAGTGGCGTCGCTGGGAGCAGTGACGGTTCGCTGCGTCGCTTCGCCTGCGCCACTGGTGAAGAAGAGTCGGTAGTGGCCGCGCACGACCAGGCCGTCGCCGCGGTCGCATGCAGCGACGACGGCAGAAGGCTGGCGTCCGGCGGGAGGGACGGTGCCGTTCGTATCTGGGACGCGCCTAGCGGAGAGCTTCTGCACAGTTTTGAAGGACATGAGGGAGCTGTGCTCGCCGTCGTCTTCGCACACGACGACCGGGCAGTGATCTCGGCCGGTGACGACGGGACCGTGCGCAGGTGGCCGCTCGACACGAAAGTGCTGCCGGAGCAGCTCAGCCGAAGCGAAGAGGCCGTCTCGGCGCTCGCGGTAAGTGCGGACCAACACTTCGTCGTGAGCGGGGAGTGGAACGGTGTGGTCACTGTCAGCAGCCTGATCCGTCGCGAGGAGCTTCGTCGCATGGAAGGCCACGAAGGCCCGGTCTACGCGGTGGCGATGAGCCCGGACTGCCGCTTTGTGGCCTCGGCCGGCGAGGACGGCACGATTCGGATCTGGGATTTCGAGACTGGGCGCTGTTGGAGAGTTCTTTCCGGCCACCGAGGCGCGGTGATGGCGGCAAAGTTCACCCCAGATGCACGGTTCATCCTTTCGGCGGGAAAGGACGCGAGCATCCGTGTTTGGAACGTGAGGAAAGGAACCGAGGAACGGATTATCGAGGGGCACGCAGGACCGGTGAATGATGTCGCCGTGAGTCGCGACGGCGGTACTGCCATTTCCGCCGGCGCCGACGGGAGTCTTCGCCTCTGGTTCCTCGATTGGGAGCCCGAACTTCCCGAAGGCGGAAGTTGGGATGACCGAGTTCAGCCCTTTTTGCAGGTATTCCTGAGGCGCCGGGAGCTCGCGACAGCTGAGTCGAGGGTTGCGTCATGGAACGACGATCACCTCCGCAGGCTGTTGGATGACCTGGCGCGGCGTGGCTTCGGGTGGCTCGAGCCGGAGCACATCGAGCAGGAGCTGGAGGAGCTTGCCCGCCATCGCGGCCAACGGCGAAGCGAAGAGCAGAAGAGCACCCAAAAGCTGGCAAAGCAAAGGCAAAGGCAGGCACGTGTGGCCCCTGCCAAGCGGCTGCTGGACTCCTTCACCCGCAAAATCAGCCTCAAGATGGTCGCTTACGCGTCAGCCGCGATTTTCGGTATTGTCATCATGATGAATCTGATAACCCCGGGGGCCGAGCAGGCCGTGTTTCACTCGGAGCTCCGATCCCAGGTGCAAGGTCTTGTCGAGGATCGAGGCAGTCGTCTTCGGCAGGGGACGGCGCTGGCCTATCAGAAGCACCCGACCCGGGGATCTCCCGACTGCAGAGATGGCTCGTTCCCGATTTCGGTCGATCTCGCTCTCAACGCCGAGGAGCAGCACACACCGCCTCTCCACCCGGGTATTCCGGCCGAAGATGAGGATTTTCGCGAACGGTATGCCGACGCGATCACCTGCGTCGGGACCTTTGGTGAGCCGAGCCTGGTGCCACGGATCCTGTGGCGCGCGAACCAGGGTCTTCATCCCAATCGGCTTGAGGACTTGGCGTCAGTCATGGTGCGCATCGGAGCGGCGCGAGACCCTCGTCTTGGCGAGTTTCTCAGCGACCAATCGGAGGATGTTCGTCATCTCGTTGCGCTCACCTTTGCCTACGGGGCGCAATCGAACGGGATCGAGATGCTGCTCGATGCCCTTGAAAGCGACGAACCGCGAGCGGTCGAGGGGGCGAGTTTCGTTTTGACGGAGCTGATGTGTTCCGGCTCGATCGAGGATCAGTCGGCCCTCGATATGATTCGCCAGCTTGCCGGAGATCCGGATCCGAGGGTCCGGTTGAGCGCGGTCAAGGCGTTGGTCCTGTTCGAGAGTTCGGGATCTGCCAAGACCGTGCTCGAACGGGCGCTTGAGGACAAAGATCCCGATGTCGCCGCAGCCGCCGAAAAGGTCCGCAGGGCTTTGCGAAGCGAGCGAATCGACGAGCTCTTCGGTCGGGTGTCGCTCACACGAACCAGGAACTAGCCCGTACTTCTCACCAGGCGTCTACTACGGACGGCGAATCACGGCGTCC
>CBDTWX010000093.1:0-14120 GCA_965364305.1 uncultured Thermoanaerobaculia bacterium | reverse complement strand
CCGCCGTATCGTTGGCGTGGGATGTAGTTGGTGTGTTCGATGAGACCGCCGAAAGGCATCTCGGGGTCGGCAATATTGAGCCAGTAAAAAGGGGTCAAGGAGTGTTCAAGCTCGAGGATGGTACAGATGGCACCGGTGGCACGGAGAGCCTCGAGGTTCTCGCGCTCGTCTGTTTCAAGAAGGTCTCCTGCGATATCCAGGTAGTCCGGGACCGGCGTCGCAACGACAACCCGGTCGGCCGCCCATGCTCCTCCGCGGCATTCGATGCGAAAACCCTTGTTCGCCCTCTCGACGCGCCGAACGGCCTCGCTCAGGTGCAGTTCCGCGCCAAGGGTCTCGAGGCGCCGCTCGAGGGCTTCGACGAGCTGCGCAAAAGATCCCCGCATATAGCCGAGCCGCTCGCCCATTCCTGATGTCGATCGTGACCTTCCCCGAAGACGGAGCTTGCCCCACAGCCAGACCATCGCCACCTTTTCCGCGTCTTCGGCGAACTTTTGATAGAGCAACGGTCCCCAAACCGATCGCCAGACGCGCTCACCCTGATGGCGGCGAATCCAATCCGCGGCTGTCACGCCTTCGAATCGAGAGGGGTCCTTGGTTCGCTGTAGAAGCAGCGTCGACAGGGCAAAACGGATTTTGTCGATCGCCTGCAGAGGACGGAATCTGAGGAGTGAGGCCGGAGTGCCGAAATCCCAGAGTCTGCCGCGGGTCCAGATTCCCATTCGGGATGGAAGCCACTCGATGGATTCTGCGACGCTGAGCTCCTCGGCAAGAGCCACATAGGCGGTGTCGCTCGTGAAAAGGTGGTGGTAAAAGGCCTCGAGTGGTTCGCCCCCGACCTCAAACACCCGCGCCAGGCCCCCGGGGCGGGGGTATCGCTCGAAGACCCGCACCCTGCGGCCCGCTTCGGTCAGCCTGAGGGCTGCCGTGAGGCCAGCAAGTCCGGCGCCCACGACTGCGACGTCAACCCGCATGTGTCACCAGGTATCTACGATTTTCTCTTCAAGATGGTCGGTCCGCAAATGGCGAACACGCGACGCCTTCTCAAAAGATCACGTGATTGATGTAGAACGCCTGGATTGCCGTATCGCCGTTGACCAGCTCCTCGGCCAGAACGGGAGTCAGGCGAAATGTGCCGGCCGGCTTGCCCGATGTTTGAATCATCTCCAGCTCGACCGCCTCGGGCGCGATCTCGTTGTGCAGGGAGTGGATCAACAAATAGGCCTCCGCCACCGTTTCCAACGCCTCGAAGACCTCGCGTTCGGAATCGGTGTTTGTTTGAACGTAAAGGTATGTAGGTTGGGTGCCTTGGCTGGTCTTGTAAATCAGCAAGTTCTTGTCATCGAATATCTTGGAGAACGCCTCGACAACTCTCTTGTCATGAAACTCGACCTGCCGGATCTTGATCCCCGGCGTCGGGACTGGCGTCGGATCCAACACTGCACCGAGTGCGGGGCCCGCGACCCCTCCGGCGTCGATGCTCGTTCGTTCGCCGAGGGATACCCGTGGCGTCGGGGTGGGGAGTGGTATTTCCCCATCGACGGTATCGATGATCAAGGCATCTCCGAGCCCGAGCTGGTTGTAGCGCTCCGTCTCGACCAGGTCGACGAGGTCGAGCGGATAGCTGGTCATCGTGCCGGTCGACAGCGTGATGATCGCGTTCGGGCCCTCGATCCGCATGGGCTCTTTGCACCTCAGCTTGTGGCCGCTCTTGAGGACGACGACGTAGCCCTGGGCGGCCGATACCACCAACGCGGCCAGAAGAACGACCGTAATCACTCCAGAAACGCGGAGTCGAGACATGAGTTTGACCTCCCGCATGCGCTCTGCTTCCATTATACCTAAGGCGGGCCTCGGGCCAAGATTATCTACTGCAATTTTTTGTATTTAATAGGTTTAAACCGAAGATTTCACACCGTCTGTGGACCGCCTGGACCTCGAAATCAGTCCGAGCAGCTCACTCCGCGACCTGGTCTGCGTCTTGCGGTAAAGGTGCTTGAGGTGGTCGCGGACGGTATGCGGACTGATGCTCAGCTGATCCGCCATGGCGGTCGTTGTCAATCCCTGAACCAGCAAGTGAACGACCTCATTCTCGCGCGGGCTGAGCCCGTACCTCGACGAGAAAGCGTCGTACCGTGCCTCGGACTCTGTTCCAACGGGCTGCAGAAAGACGGCAGTCACGATCGGAACCTCTTCTCGAGTCTGGTAGATAGGCGTGACCTCGCATTTCATGATGCGGCCGTCGGCGAGGTTCAGGACGCCGCTATAGTTCGAGCTCCCGCCGGAGGATGAAGTCACTTGGTCGATCAGGGACGCCAGCAGGGTGAACAGCGGTTGTCTCAGTTCGCCCTCGCACTCGGCCAGCAACTCGTCCTCCGTCTGCAAAGACAGCAGTCGATCCGCCGGCGGGTTGGCAAACACGATATCGCCCGATTGGTCAAAAAGAAGGATCGAGCTCGTGGTGCCGTCGAGCGCGCCGCGCAAGGCCGCTGCCTGGGCGCGCAGATGCATATGTTCGAGGATTCGCTTCAAGGTCAGAGAGAGACTCTCGATGGCCTCGGGGCCGGGTGTTGCTGCCGCGCCGAACCGGATCGAGGCTGCGAAGCCGTCACCGACGTCGAGCTGAACAGAGGTCTCAACATTGTCCTTCGGTCCGCAAAGATAGGATTGGACCGCATTGGAAGCCTCGTCGGCAATCACCAGCTCGACCCACTGCGTCGAGCAGACGGCGCACGCAAGATGGAGAAACTCCAGGATTTCTGGATCGTCTGCTGCCGGGCATTGCGGCTTCAGAAGGATCAGTTGATCGGCGCCCATCTCGACTTTACATTGTATCCGACTCAAGGGCTTTGCATGGCGCAACTTGACCTCATTCGGGCGCTGACTTAGACTGCCGCCCTTATGTTGGAGGGGCTCCAGGACCGCTTGGCTCGTGTCACCAAAACCCTGAGGGGTGAAGGGCACCTGACCGAGTACCACATCGAGACCGCGTTGCGCGAGATCAGACTTGCCTTGCTCGAAGCGGATGTCAGCGTCGACGTGGTGTCCGGGTTTATCGAGCGGGTCCGGATACGAGCGCTGGGCAAGGAAGTCTTGAGCTCGGTGACGCCGGCCCAGATGGTCACCAAGATTGTCCACGAGGAGCTGGTCATGCTTCTCGGTGGCGAAACCACCGAGCTTTCTCTCAAGGGACGTCCGGCGGTCATCATGCTGGTGGGTCTACAGGGCTCCGGAAAAACCACGACGGCGGCCAAGATCGCGCGGTGGATCAAGGATCGAAAGAATCTCTTCCCACTGCTCGTCCCGGCCGACACCTCTCGGCCGGCGGCTCGGGAGCAGCTCCTGGTCCTCGGTGAAAAGGCGACGATCCCCACGGTCGACACCCGTGACATGGATGACCCGGAGGCGATCGCCAGCCGAGCCCTCCGGGAGGCCTCGATCAAGGGCTACCAGGTCTTGATCTTCGATACCGCCGGCCGGTTGCACATTGATGACGAGCTGATGGAACAGCTCCAGCGTCTCAAGGAGATCCTCAAACCCAAACAGATCCTCTTCGTGGCTGACGCGATGACCGGGCAGGACGCCGTTCGTTCAGCGCGGGCTTTCCACGAACGTCTCGAGATATCCGGTGTTGTTCTCACCAAGCTTGACGGCGACGCGCGGGGCGGCGCGGCGCTTTCGGTGCGCGAGGTGGTCGGCAAACCCATCGTTCTTGCCGGAATCGGCGAACAGATCGGAGACCTCGAGCAGTTCCACCCGGACCGGATGGCCGGACGAATTTTGGGTATGGGTGATGTTCTCACGCTGGTTGAAAAGGCGCAGGACGCGGTCGACGAGAAAAAGGCGCGCCGGCTGGAAGCGAAGCTCAAAAAGAACAAGTTCGATCTCGAGGATCTCCGGGATCAGCTGCGCAGCCTCAAAAAGATGGGGCCCCTGCAATCTGTGATGGAGATGGTCCCGGGTATGGGCAAGATGATGCCCGATGGCGGGATCGGCGAAGGGCAGGAACGGCAGCTCAAGCGGATGGAGGCGTGCATCGATTCGATGACTCCGCAGGAACGCCGACACCCGCAACTTCTCAATGGTTCACGCAAAAAGCGGATCGCTAGAGGCTCGGGTACGAGCGTCGAGGAGATCAATCGCCTCTTGCGTCAATACGGACAGATGCGTAAGCTCATGAAGCGTCTGGGAAAAGCCGACTCCAGGACGCTGAAGCGACAGTTGGGTATCGGCTGAACGAACGACGGCCGAGGAGGCCGCCGCAGGAGGAAAGAATGTTGATGATCAGACTTCGGCGGGGTGGTGCAAAGAACAACCCCGTCTACCGTGTGGTGGTCTCGGATTCGCGCAAGGACACGTACGGCAATTACCTGGATCAGGTAGGGTTCTACGATCCCAACCCCGATCCGCCGGAGATCCGACTC
The DNA here is from genome assembly GCA_965364305.1 of uncultured Thermoanaerobaculia bacterium. Taxonomy (GTDB): domain Bacteria; phylum Acidobacteriota; class Thermoanaerobaculia; order Thermoanaerobaculales; family Sulfomarinibacteraceae; genus Sulfomarinibacter. The sequence goes on along the minus strand of CBDTWX010000093.1, from coordinate 9,696 downwards.
GATCTCGAGAAGGTCGAAGAATGGCGCGGCAAGGGTGCCGGCGTATCTGAAACCGTGCGCTCCCTGATCCGTAAGGCACAGCGACAGCAGTGAAGCACGCTGGAGCCTGATGGGCTCTGGCATCACACGTCCCCACCGGAAAGGAGCTCCAATGAGCGCGATGAAAGACCTGCTGGTAGAGATTGCAAAAGCACTTGTTGATCATCCAGAAGATGTGTCGGTGGCGGAGGTTGAGGGCGAGCAGACGACGGTCCTCGAGCTGCGGGTGCGAAATGAGGACCTCGGCAAGGTGATCGGTCGACAGGGTCGAACGGCGCGGGCCATCCGAACCCTTCTCGCGGCCGCCGGTATGAAGGTCCACAAGCGCTTCGTGCTCGAGATCCTCGAGTAGTGCCCACATCCGACGCTGAAAAAAAAGACTGCGACTGGCTGATCGTCGGCCGCGCCGGCAAACCACACGGCGTCCACGGTGATCTCCTGGTGGAGATCGTCACCGATTTTCCTGAACGGCTGACGGATGGGGTACGTTTCGGTCTCGGCGACGACTCCGGGCCCTCGGAATTCTTCGAGACCTACCGGGTCAGATATCACAAGGGCCGGTGGCTGATTTCAGTGAAGGCCATCCGCGATCGCGAAATTGTCGAAAAATGGCGCGGGAAATACCTCTATCTACCGGAGCAGTCGCTGGAGGATCTTCCCGAGGGCTACTACTACGAGCACCACCTGACCGGGCTCGAGTGTCGCTCGCCGGAGGGGACGGCGCTGGGTCGGGTCACCGGGCTCGACCCCGGCGAGGGTCAGTCGCGGTTGATCGTTCAACGCGACCGGCGTGAGTTTTTGGTGCCCTACGTGCCCGAGATCGTGCCTGAGGTGGACCTCGACAACGGCATCATCATCATTGACGCACCACCGGGCCTGCTCGATGACGACGCAATGGAATAGAGAGTGAACGCAGAGGCGCGGAGGCGCAGAGACGCAGTGCCCCCACCCGCCCGAAGACTGCCCGCAGATCACGCAGATTGACGCAGATAAAATCCACCTGTTCCGTCCCGTCGTATGATGGGAGACCGTACATACCCGTCAAGTAGTTGAAGCGAGGCGTGGGCAGTCCCCGGCCGTGGTTGACGGCCAGGAACTCGTCGGAATACGAGACTGCAAAACCAACTCTGCATCTCTGCGCCTCCACGTTCATGATTTGGGTGGGTGGGATCTGCGTAATCTGCGGGCAATCTGGGAGGGTGGGCGGGAATTCAGAATTCCTCTTTCCTGATTCCTGATTCGGGTGGGTGGCTGGGTGGGCGTGGCGCTCTCGGCGGCTTTGTGGTTCAATACGCGGTTCGGAGCCGTGACCTCGGTCTCGGGTAACGATCATGCATGTTGATGTTCTGACGATATTTCCCCAGCTCTTCGAGCCGTTTCGCACCGTCGGTGTGCTCGGCAAGGCGGTAGAACGTGGAATCATCGGCCTCGAGGCCCACGATCTTCGTGACTGGGCGGACAACCGATGGCGGCAGCTCGACGACGAGCCCTACGGGGGCGGCGCCGGCATGGTGCTTCAGGCGCCACCTGTTCTGGCCGCGGTTCGTGAGCTGGCCGGCCGGGGATCACCGCCGCGCGCGATCGCCCTCGGGCCCCGGGGGCGGGTGTTCGATCAGCATCTCGCTGCGGAGCTTGCCGGTGAATCGCGTTTGCTGCTTGTGTGCGGACGCTACGAGGGCTTTGACGAGCGGATCTTCGAGCTCTTTGATCTCGAAGAGATTTCGGTCGGGGATTTTATCCTCGGTGGTGGCGAGGTGGCGGCGATGGTTGTGATCGAGGCCGTGAGTCGATTGGTTCCAGGGGTCGTCGGTGATCCGGAATCGGTCTCGGAGGACAGTTTCAGCCGCGGCCTGCTCGACCACCCGTGCTACTCGAGACCACCCGTGGTCGAGAAACGGGAGGTGCCGGAGGTGTTACTCTCCGGCAACCACGAGGTGATTCGGCGATGGCGTTTGGAGAGGGCGGTCGAGTCGACGGTAACCAGCAGACCGGACCTCGTAAAGATGAACTGGGAGCGCTACTCGGACGAGATCCGAGGTCTTGTTCGCAGGTTCGCACCGGAGCTCGCTCCGGAGAGCAACGAGAACTGACTGACCGTGAATCTTTGCCGAGCGTGAGGGGAATATGAAAAGAACGATCGTAATGACGGCAATTCTAACGATCTTCGGTTCGACTATCGCTGCTGCTCAGGGCTTCGACGCCGAGCCCGTCTTCCAGGTGAACCTCCTGCCTGATCGTGTGCCTGCCGTTGCCGGTGAGGAACTGCGCCTGGCGGTGGAAATCACCGTCGACCGGGGATGGCACGTCAACTCGGACAATCCCGGGGACGAATTCTCGCTGCCCACTGAGGTCGATTTTCGCCTTCCAGACGGCTGGCTCTCGCCGGTCGTCAGCTTCCCGGACGGCGAGGCCCTCGAATTCGAGTTCTCGGATACGCCAGTCGAGGTGTGGGAGGACCGTGCGGTCATCCTCGCCAATCTCGTGGTTCCGCAGTCGGCGGTCGGTGATCATCGGCTACGGGTCGTGGTCACTGCGCAGGCCTGCAACAACACCCAATGCCTGCCGCCGGAAGAGGTCCGCGCCGGGGTCGATGTCACGGTTGCACCGCCGGGCACCACGTGGTCTCCGGCCAACGAACAATATTTTTCAGAAGTTGTTTCGGTCTCAGGAGGCCCGGCCGAGTCACGGCCTACCCTCGATCTCGCGTCGACATCATTGCCCCTCCTCCTGGTCGGCGTCTTTCTGGCTGGGCTCGCTCTGAACCTGACGCCCTGTGTCTTTCCGCTCATACCAATCACGGTCGGCTTCTTTTCGCAACAGACCAAGGAACGTGAGGGCAGCGCCTTTCCGCTGGCACTGGCCTATGTGATAGGTATCGCTCTGACGTACTCGGTGCTCGGAGTGCTCGCCGCACTGAGTGGGGCTATCTTCGGCGCCGCTTTGCAGAGCCCGTGGGTCGTGGGGCTCATCGTTGTGGTGCTGCTGTCGCTCGCCACCTCGATGTTCGGGCTCTGGGAGCTCCGGGTGCCCGGTTGGGCCCAGCGAGCTTCCGGGGGGCGCACCGGGGTCTTTGGCGCGCTCATCATGGGCCTGGTCATGGGTTTTGTCGCCGCGCCTTGCATCGGTCCTTTTGTGGTCGGCCTTCTGACCTATGTCGGTCAACGAGGCGACCCGGTGCTCGGATTCATGCTTTTCTTCACCCTCGCGATGGGTCTCGGGCTACCGTATCTGATTCTCGGAACATTCACCGGTTCGATCAGCAAGCTCCCGGCATCCGGGATGTGGATGGTCGGCGTGCGGCGGGTCTTTGGAGTCATCCTCATCGCAATGGCCGCCTACTTTGCGGCGCCGTTGATGCACGGCGACTCTGGCAAGTGGCTGATCTCCGCGGTTCTGGTGCTTGGTGCACTCTATCTCTTGGTGATTGACCGGACCGGCCATGAACAGCCGACGATCGATCGTGTCATGCGCGTGCTTTCCACGGCCATGTTGGTCGTGGGTGTGCTGATGGCACCTGGAATCCGAGGCGGGGGAGGTGTGGCCGTGTCGGAAGAGGCACACCTCCAGTGGCAGAGTTACGAGGCTTCAGCCGTTACGGCTGCACGCGCGGGCGCCAGCCCGACGATCCTCGATTTTTCGGCCGAGTGGTGCGCACCGTGTCGGGAGCTGGATGAAAAGACCTTCGCTGATCCGGTGGTGAGAGCCGTGCTCGAGGGATACGCCCGCTTCAAGGTAGATCTCACCAGGAGCACCGAAGCCAACCAGAAGGTGACCAGCGAATACGGCGTCATGGGTGTGCCGACGGTGATCGTCTTCTCGGGTGGCGAAGAGATATTCAGGATCACCGGTTTTGAACCGCCGGAGCGCTTCCTCGCGAGGCTGCAGGCGGTGGCTAACTCTCGATAATGTCGCCGCCGGTGATGACCCGCTCGTTGCCGTTCTCTCTCAATCGCAGGAATCCTTCCTGGCTGAAATCGACCAGAATCCCTGAGACAACCTTCCCCGATGACAAGCGGACCTGCATCGCATCGCCGGGACGCTGGATCAGGAGCTCCCGCCACCTCGCGAGGGCCGGCCCGGGCTCATTCATCGATCGGTCGAGCTCGGAAACGAACCTGCAGACAAGCGAATGGCGACAGGATTCGAGGTCCAATTCGGTGACATGCTCGGTGACCGCCGTGGCAGGTAGAGCCTGGGGATCCTCGATGGTCGGCGCCGAATCGAGGTTGATGCCGAGGCCGACCGTGACCCAGTTTATTTCGCCGTGTCTGGCAAATACCAGGAGCCCCGCAAGCTTTTTGCCATCGACCAGAATGTCGTTGGGCCACTTGATGCGTGCGCCGGAGACTCCGATGCCGGTGACGGCTGCATGGGCCGCGATTGCGGCCAGCATCGGCAGTCGTGCGATCGTCTCGGCGTCGAGGCCGGACCGCAACCAGTTCAGATAAAGGCCACCCGCCGGTGACTCCCACGTTCGATCGCCACGGCCCTCGCCGCTGTCCTGGCGGTCGGCCACGATGAGTGTCGAGCCGAGCTTGTGGCTTTCATCATCCATTTCGGCGATGACCCGCCTGGCCATCCCATGGGTGGACCCTATGATCTCGAAGAGCACCAAGTTTTCGACGTGCTTCGAAAGTTCCTCAGTCAAATTGTCGAGCCGTGTTCGCAAATCCATATCGCAGACGACCATACCTCGCCGACGCGAATTCATTCAAGACGAATGTTGAAAAGTCTGGGATGCCTACTCGGGTTCGGCCTCGAGCTCTCGAATCCGTTCCCGCACCACCACCTCTGCCATGTCGGGAATGACTTCCCATGCGATGTGCTCGATGCGGTCGCCCGCCAACTCCAAGACGCGCCTCGCGATGCGGTCGACATCGGTGTCGCTGAGGCTCGCCCCATCGACTGCGGTCGGAACCGTCATGGGCTCGGGCGCGCCCAGCTCTCGCGGAGCCTCGACCCCAGCCGGCTCCTCGGGGAACTCGGCTTCGAAGGTGTCTACCGGCGGCTCGGCCTCGACAAACTCCACCGGCGCCTCGGCTTCTACCGGGTCAATCGGCGCGTTGAGCTCGACCGTCTGCGCCGGGTCGTCGAACTCGATAGACTCGACCGGCGTCTCGCCCGAAATCGAGTCGCTCGGTTCTTCGACCGCGATCGATTCCTCCGGCGCCTCAGGTTCGTACGGTTCCACCGGAGGCTCGGCGTCGACCGAATCCACCGACCGTTCAGCCTCCTCGGTGACGTCCTGGGTATCCGCGTCCGAAATGTCGGCCTCGATCGTCGAGGCCTCCTCGTCCTCGGCCGACGGCGCTTCTTCTGCGTCGCCCTGTGCCATCACCGCGGCCACGTCGATCGGTGTGGTCATCGTGTGATCCGCTTTCACTTCGCTCTCAGGTTCCTGAACTTCCTCATCGGAGGACGTCTCGGACTCGTACTTCTCGTCAACCGCGGCCTCGACCTCAGCGGCCGATGGTTCGGCCATCTCCTCATCCGGCTGTTGCTCGTCGCCTTCGGAAAAAAATGAATCCTCGAAGTCCTCCTCCGGCAGCGCCTGATCGAGAGAAATGCCGCTCGAATCGGGGTCGGTCAACTCGATCGCGCTGTCCGAAGCTACGGTGTCGAGGTCTCCTGGGGGTTCGACAAACGCCCCTGAGTCCGGGGGGTCCTCCACGTCGGGCAGCTCGAACGAATCTTCGTCTTCCGGGGCGTCGGGATCATAGTCGATTGCGACCCTTTGCGCGGCCGCCTCGAATGCGGGCGTCTCCTCATCGAAGAAATCCGGTTCCGAAGGTTCGGCGTCGGCGACGGACGGCTCATCGGTTGTCTCGGCGACTGCCTCCTCGGCGATGAAATCGTTGCGCACATCGGTCTCATCGAATTCGAGATCGCCCTCTGGAACAGCCGCCGCCGCGGGCACTTCTATTGGAGGTGGAGGTGTCACCTGACCTTCGACCTCGACGCCATCGTCCTCATCGACATGTGTGGCGGGAGGGGGTGCACCTGCGGTCGTGGAGAGTTGCTCCACGGACTCTACGAGCTTTCTCGCCTCGAATGGTTTGGTGATGATCTCGGAACATCCGGCCGCGAGGGCGCGGTCGCGATCGAAGGGCTCGAACGTGCCGGTGAGCAAAACGACCGGGAGGTGAAGAGTCTCCGAGCTCGACTTGATCTCCTGGCACACGTCGTAGCCGTCTCGTCCCGGCATGATGACATCGCAAATCACGATGTCGGGCTCGACCTCCGGAAGGCGTTCCAACAGCTCGTCTCCGCTAGAAACAGCGATCACCTCATAATCGGTTTCGGCAAAGGTCAGTTCGACGACCTTCTGAATTGTGAGGCTATCGTCGGCCAGTAGAATCTTCCGGCTCATGGTTTTTCGCCCCTTCTCCCACCCACGATCTCGCGGCTCAGAGCGACCTTTTTCTTGGTGTTTCCGGCCGTCCACAAGGTGTGGCAAGTCTCGAACTATCATAACTTATGTACCACGGAGCCGCGGATTCTGTCAACGAAGTGATGGGTGCGAAATGTACACTCTTATCCCGCGAGTTCGCGGTAGAGGTTGAGGGCGCGCAACGGACGTTCCGCCTCCTCGCGAACCCGTTGGTCGAGCCAACTCGCTGCGTCCAGCGGTACGGCGGATGGGGTCTCCATCACCGGCCGCTGCCGACAGGCGGCCAGGAAAACCTGGCCCCTTCCACCGAGAGAATCTGCGGTCGTCTCCGGCGCCGGGAGGACGCCCCCGAGCGCAAGGCTCCAGAACTCGGCATAACTCACGATGATGTCGGCTTCCTTGCCTTCGAGCAGGGCGTCGAGACAGGAGATCCCGAGACGGTATGACCGCTCGACGGGTTCTCCGGGCGGGCAGAAGGTGAGTAGGAGCTCGGCGACAACCGCGGCGGCCAGTGACCGCGCGAGATCGCTCGCAAGCGGAAACGAGCTCCGCAGGAGATCGATGTGGCGAAAGGTCGCGAGATCGGCGTTGGCTTTCTGGTACAGGCTCACCTGGACCTTGGAGAGGATCTGAGCAGCTGCGGCGGGCGGCGCTTTGCCGCCCCGCGCCCGTCGCAATACCCCTCTTTGAACTCCATGGTGGCGGCTCAGCACCGCCAGTATCAGGTGGCGGTCTCGGAAGGGGTGATGGTCGAGGACCAAAGCCTCGTCGTCGATGATGGCCACGGCGATATGGTAGCGGAAATGTACGTTGGTACGTCAGAACGATGAGCGTTAGAACGTTTGAACGTTCCGCCCGCACGGATGCCAGATGCGAGATTCGATAGGCGAGATCCACCCCGAATTAGGTATTGAGGAATTAGGAATGCCGCCCACCCACCCAGATTCTTCGTCGGACCCGGGGTCCTCCTCAGAATGACGATGTGTTCCATTCGGCTCGGTTCCCGAGGGTGTCATCCTGAGGAGGGTTCCTCCCGACGAAGGATCTGGGGGGTGGTCATGGGAAGAGCGATCCTTCGAGCCCCCCCACCGAGGCTTGTCCTGAGCGAAGTGACCGGATCTCTCGTCGGACCCGGGGTCCTGGTTTGAATGACAAACGGTTCAGCTGCTGTCGCTGTCCCGGACGCTGATATCTGCCACTGCTGCTGCCGCTGATTCCTGTCCCTGTCCCTGCAGCTGATTCCTGTCACTTTCCCTGCCCACAGGCGCTATCCCGGCAACCGACCAGACAATTCCACCGTGCGCGGGCCGTTTCCAAACGCGCTGCCCGACGAAGCGCAAGTCCCTCCCAACGCATGGATTCCTCGACTCCGCCTGCGGCTCCGCTCGGAATGACATCTTCTTCGCGGTACTGTCCATCTGTCCTGACCGGGGCCCCCTGTTCTCCACCTCGATATAGAGAGCGGACCGACAAATCAAGCTGTCATCCCGACCGGAGGAGCGGAGCGACGGAGTGGAGGGATCTGTGTGAGGGAGTGGAAAATTCGAAGTCCGAAACTCGAAATCCACTCCAGGGGTGGGTGGGTGGGAACTAAAAACTAAAAACTAAAAACTCAAAACTGATACGGGTGGGTGGTAATTCCTCATTCCTCATTCGTCCGTGTTACCCTCCCGCCGTGCCACATTGGCTGAAAACCGGTGCAATCCTCGTCGCAGTGCTCACCGTCATGGCTCTTTTGCCGGACGCGGAAACGGCATCAGGAGCATGGTGGAGCCTGTTGCCACCCTTGGTGGCGATCGCCCTGGCTCTCGCCTTTCGGGACGTGCTGATCGCCCTCGTCATGGGAGTGTGGATCGGCACCACGATGGTTGCCGGCGGCAACCCGGCGGCCGGTTTTCTCCGTTTTGTCGACACCAACGTCCGCGAGGCTCTGATCGATTCCGATCACATGAGCATCATCATCTTTTCGATGCTGCTCGGCGGCATGGTGGCTGTTATGAGCAAGAGCGGCGGAACCTTCGGCGTGGTTCGCGCATTGGAACCGTATGCGACGACCCCGAGACGGGCCCAGATCGTGACCTGGATGATGGGCGTGCTGATCTTCTTCGACGACTACTCCAACACGCTGATCGTAGGCAACACCATGCGTCCGGTGACCGACCGGCACCGGATTAGCCGCGAGAAGCTCGCATTCGTGGTCGATTCGACGGCGGCCCCTGTCGCCTGCGTGGCGATTGTTTCAACCTGGATAGGCTACGAGGTGTCGCTGGTCGGCGATGCGCTCGTCAAAGCAGGTTCGACTCTCAATCCCTTCTCCATCTTTCTCGCATCGATACCCTTCGCCTTCTATCCGATCTTCGCGCTCGTAACGACCTTTGTGGTTGCGGTGTCGAGCCGCGATTGGGGGCCGATGTTGAAGGCGGAGCGGCGAGCGGCCGCCGGTGAGATCATTTCAGCCTCGGCGACGCCGCTCGCAGACTATGCGGAGAGCGATTTCGCGCCGGATGAAGGGACGCCCTGCCGTTGGTGGAACGCCGTGGTTCCGGTGGTGCTCGTAGTTGGGTCGACCTTTGTCGGTCTGTACTCCACGGGTCGTGCAAGTCTCATAGCATCCGGCGACGCCAGTCGTTCAATGAGTCGGGTGATCGGCGCCTCGGATCCGTTTACCGTTCTGCTGTGGGCGAGCTTTATCGGTCTCGCGGCGGCGATTCTGCTTGCGGTCGGGCAGGGCATCCTCGGGCTGAGAGACTCATTGGCGGCGACGATCAACGGCTTCAAGAGCATGTTCATGGCGTTCGTGGTCTTGACGCTCGCGTGGTCACTCGGCCAGGTCTGCAACGATCTCGCGACCGCGGGTTTTCTCAAGGGAGCTGTTGGCCCGAACCTACCCGCGGCAGCACTGCCGATGGTCATTTTTCTGGTTGCGGCGGCGGTGTCGTTCGCCACCGGGACCTCGTGGGGAACGATGGCTATTCTCACTCCACTGGCGGTGCCGCTGGTCCTTGAAACGGCGGCGGGAGAACTCCATATTCTGGCTGCGACCGTTTCCGCAATCCTCGGCGGTGCAGTCTTTGGTGACCACTGCTCACCGATCTCGGACACCACGATCTTGTCGTCGATGGCGTCGGGCTGCGACCACGTGGACCATGTGCGAACGCAGCTTCCCTACGCGCTGTTTGCCGCCACTGTGGCAACCGGCGTCGGGTACATCCCGGAGGCATTTCTCGACGTGCCGGCGTGGCTGGCGCTCCTCGTCGGCACAACGG
>CBDTWX010000092.1:0-14157 GCA_965364305.1 uncultured Thermoanaerobaculia bacterium | reverse complement strand
CCTGTTCCCCACGCCCCACACGAGCCCGATCCACACCGCCAGCAGGTATCTGTTGATCGGTGTTTGGAGACCGAAACCGATGGCCTCGTGGAGCGCAGTCGTCGCCAGCACCGCCGCTGCTCCGGCAAGGGGATAGCGAAGTTCGAATCGGAGGCGCCGAGCTCGACCCGGGTACAGCGAGACCCCCAGGCCGATGAGGACCAGCACCAGCACCACCAGACCGACGATTCCCGAGGTCGAGATCCACTCAAGCCAGTCGTTGTGGGCCTGCTGGAGGACAGCCGTGCCTGTGGCCGGTTTGTCGAGCCCGATCACATAACGGTAACTGCCGAGGCCGGACCCCACCAGGGGAGACCTCGCAAACGACTGAACGGTCCCTGCCCACAGATCCCAACGGGTGTTGCCCTCGACCCCCTCGACCACCAGCAGGACGCTGAGGCTGTCCCGCAACTCTGGCAGCCTGGTCCAGGCCAAGGTCGCCGCGGTCGCAACGAGGCCCACCGCCCCGGCTGCCCACGGCCATTTGCGGCCGCCGGTCGGCCGCAACCACCACACGAGGGTGAGGACGAGGCCGCCCGTCAGGAAGAGGATCCCACCCCGCGAAGACGATCGCAAGACTGCTGCCACGGCGACGACGGCGACAACTGAGGAGGCGAGCGCCTGCACTGCGGCCCGTTGACGGACCACACCCGGTTGCGGAAGATTTCGCAGCGCAGCCCCGAGCAACACCAGGGCTGCCGGAAGGCTGAGCTCGATCGCAGCGGAAAAATGGTTCGAGTTGACGAAAGGGCCGTAGGGGTCACCCCCTCCGGTGTTGGCTCGGATGAGAAGCACCTTCTCGGGCGCGCCGCTTTCTCCGGCGAGTCCCAGCACCGCCAGAACGCCGCAGGTCGCCGCGAGCACAACGAGGAGGGTCGGCAATCCGCTCCGGGTTGCCGCCATCCGTGCCGCGGTCAGAGCGATTCCCGCCAACACCGCCATCGACGCCAGGACCTGGACCGTCGCCCAGGGTGCAAGCGACAACGGGACCCAACCGGACGACATGACCTCGGCGAAACCGGGCTGCGCGAACCGGCGCAGGAATTCGGGCAACGGCACCAGTTGGACCACGACGAGCCCCAGGAAGAACCACGCGGCGAAGCGAAACGGCTTCGGAACCGTGGGCACGCTCCGCAGATCCAACATCAGGACACATACCAGGACGGCCGTCACCAGCTTTGCCGGCGCGTCCACCCCAGCAAACACCAGCGCGTTGCCGAGCAGGATCACCGCGAGCAGGACCCGATGGAGAGAAATCATCATTTGGAGTTCGATCAGTCCGGCACGGAAAAACGATATCCCACACCACGAACCGAATGAATGAACCGGGGAGTCTTGGGGTCGTCCTCGAAATAGCGTCGCAGACGAACGATAAAGTTGTCGATCGTGCGCGACGAGGTCGAGAAGCGATATCCCCACACCCGCTCCAAGATCTCCTCGCGTGAGACAACCTGGTCGCGCCGTTCGACGAGGAGCTTCATCAACATGCATTCCTTTTCTGTCAAGCGGACGGTGCGCTCCTTGGTCGTCGCCTCGTATGTCAGGAAGTTCACCTCGTTGTCTCCGAAGCGGAAGGTCTCCTGATCTTCAGGCGGCGTGCTGTACCACTCCTGTCGACGAAAGATCCCATGGATTCTGAGGATGAGCTCCTCGAGCAGGAAGGGTTTTGCCACGTAGTCATCGGCGCCAACTTTGAGACCAAGGAGACGGTCGGCGTCAGCCGATTTTGCGGTGAGGAACAAGATCGGCACCTTGCTGCCGGTAGCCCGGAGACGCCGGCAGACCTCAAGACCGTCGAGCTTCGGCATCATGATGTCAAGGATGATGAGATCGAACTGGATCGTTCGGGCGAGATGCAATCCCTCGTCACCATCGTAGGCAATGGTTGTCGAGAATCCCTCGAACTGCAGGTTGTGGGCGAGGGCATCGGCGAGATGTTCCTCGTCATCGACGATGAGAATATGCTTCTTCATCCGCCTCCTCCCGCCTCCACTCGCAGCTCCTCGCGGCCGGGAAGGGTGACCCGAAAAGTGGTGCCGTCGGGCCCGGTGGCCGCCACAACGACCTTGCCGTGATGCGCCTCGACAATCTGTTGTACCAGATACAGCCCGAGGCCGGTTCCTCCGGTGGTCCGCGTCAGCTCGTCCCCGCTGCGATAAAACCTACCGAAGATCATTCCCATCTCCTCTTCGAGAATACCGCCGCCGTTATCGCTCACCTCGAGCATCACCTCACTGCCGTTGGAAACGAGGTCGATTTCGACGACCGGCGGTTCACCACCATATTTAGCCGCGTTTTCGAGCAGGTTCGAGACCGCCAGGGCCATCGCCTCGCGATCCAGTTCGGCATGAATATTCGGTGCGATGCGGGTTTCGAGACGCACCCCGGTCGCCACGGCCCTCCGCGAATATACCTCCACCGATTCTGCGACCAGATCGCTGAAATTGACGTCCTGGAGATCGATTTCGGACCAGTCGTCGCCATACCGGGTGGCCTCGAGGACCTTTTGCACCAGATCCTCCAGGCGGTCGGCGTCCTCGAGGGCGTTGCCGAGAAATCGGTGCGCAGCAGCGCCCGAAGCCCTCCCAGCGGCCACTGTCTCGATCGCCAACCGGATGGCGGCGAGCGGCGATTTGAGCTCGTGGGTGATGGCGGAAAGAAAGTTTCGATGCTGCCTCTCGAGCTCGACTTCTCTGCGAAAACTCCTCCATAGCAGCCCCATCAACACCAGGAGAAGCAGGGCAAAGAAGCTGCCCTCGGAGACCATCATGATGATCCTCCGGCGGTACTCCTCGAGCATCTTCTGCCAGACCTCGGCCCGAGGACGGACCGACAAACCGTCGAATGGTGCGGAAATCCTCACCCCGGCTGGAACCTCGTCGCCGCTCGCCGTCACTACCAACTCGTCACCGACATCCGTGACCCGCTGCCGCCATTCGCCGTTGAGCACACCAGAGACGCATCGTTCCCCCACGACGACACCCAACTCGATCACTTCGCTTTGGTTGAGTCGCGCAGCCGGGCAGCCCTCACCGCCGTTGGTCGCTCGCCACCCGACAAACGGCGACGGCACCGCATCTCGACCCGGTTCATCACCCATGACCAGAGCGGCCTCCAACGCGGTGTGGGCAGTGCTGATCTCAGCCTCGATCCGGGTCGCTTCAACCCGAGCGGCGCTGGTCAATCGCCGCCGCTCGAGGTCCAAGTTCTCTCGATTGAGCCTCAAGATGAAGACGATCCACCACGTCAGCTGCGCGTTGACGACGAGCACCACGAGGACGGCCACCAGAACGTGGCGCATGGTAATGGGGCCCTGTTTGCGCATCCTGGGCAGTATATCGGTGTCTTCCCGTATCCGCGCCCGACGCACAAAATTCGGATTTCGGACTTCCAGCCCACCCGGATACAGGATGCAGGATGCAGGAACAGCGACCGGGTGCAGCGACAGTCATCAGAGGTCGCGTTTGGGAACTCCGAATTCCGAATTCCTAGTCCCTAATTCCTAATTCCTAATTCCCGCCTAGAGCGTGGTCAACACCTCGGTAATTCTTTCGGCCGCCCAATCGATATCATCGCGGCCGATCATCAGCGGCGGCGCGACTCGGATCACCGTGGCGTGGGTCTCCTTGCACAGCAAGCCCTCATCCTGGAGCGCCTCACAGAACCGCCGCGCGCCACCCGCCTGGTCGTTGAGCTCAATGGCGATCCACAGACCGCGGCCGCGGATCTCCTTGACATGCTCGGACCGGATGGCTTGCAGCTTCTCGAGGAAGTAGGCACCGTTTTCGGCTGACTTCTGCACCATGCCCTCTTCCATCAGCACCTTGAGAGCCTCGCGCGCGATTGCGGCGCCGAGCGGGTTGCCGCCATAGGTAGAGCCGTGTTCGCCCGGGTTGAAGACCCCCATCACTTGATCGTCGGCGAGAATCGCCGATACCGGGTACATCCCGCCCGACAGCGCCTTGCCGACGATGACGATGTCGGGTCGGATGCCCTCGTGTTCGTAGGCGAAGAGCTTGCCGGTGCGTCCGAGACCCGATTGGATTTCGTCCATCACCAGGAGGGCGTTGTAATCGTTGGTGATCTCGCGGAGGCGGCGCAGGAATCCATCGGGTGGAATGACGATGCCGGCCTCGCCCTGTATCGGTTCCACGAGCACGGCTGCTACCTTATCGTGCATCGCCTCTTCCACCGCATCGGCATCGCCGTATGGGAGGATTCGAAACCCAGGAGTGAACGGCCCGAAGCCGAAACGATACTCCTCGTCCGACGAAAAACCGACGATCGTCGTGGTGCGGCCGTGGAAATTGCCGGTGAACACCAGGATCTCTGCTTCGTCAGCCGGGATGCCTTTGACGGTGTAGCCCCACTTGCGAGCAGCTTTGATTGCGGTTTCCACGGCCTCGGCCCCGGTGTTCATCGGCAGAATGCGGTGGTACCCGGTGAGCCTCGTCAGCTCCTCGCAAAACGGCCCGAGCTGGTCGTTGCGAAAGGCGCGCGAGGTCAGGGTGACCCGCCTCGCCTGCTCCTCCATCACCCTGACAAGCCGGGGGTGGCAATGGCCCTGGTTCACCGCCGAGTAGGCGGCCAGAAAGTCCATGTACCTCTTGCCCTCGACATCCCACACCCAGGCGCCCTCGGCGCGCGTAATGACCACATCCAGGGGGTGGTAGTTGTGGGCCCCGTGCCGCTCTTCAAGCTCGATGAACCGGGCGGATCCAGTCAACTCAGCCGTCTGTTTCATGGTCGTGTCCTCCCTTGGGTTACGGTTCGCGGGAACTCCGAAACGCAGGGACCGGGTCGACCTGCAGAGGCTTCATCAAGCCGCTTCCCGCATTCGGCACCCTACACCTTGGATATCTATTTCGCAACACTCGGAAGTCGGCTTAAAGCTGCGCCTCCTGCTGGGCGTTCCAGTGCAAGAAGGCCTCGATGAAGTCGTCAATGTCGCCGTCGAGTACTCGGTCGGCATTTCCCACTTCGTGCTCGGTTCGAAGATCCTTGACCATGCGGTAGGGCTGAAGAACGTACGAGCGGATCTGGTTGCCCCATGAGATGTCCTTCTTCGGACCTTTGAGCTTTTCCAGCTCCTCCTCACGTTTCTGCATCTCGAGTTCATAGAGTCGCGCCTTGAGGACCTTCATGGCGCTGGCCAGGTTTTTGATCTGCGAGCGCTCGTTCTGACAGGTGACGATGATGCCGGAGGGTTCGTGGACGACCCTCACCGCCGAGTAGGTCGTATTGACACCCTGGCCGCCGGGTCCTGAAGAACAGTACCGGTCGACACGGATGTCTTTCTCCGGGATCTCCAGATCCACCGCCTCATCGACCTCCGGATAGACGTGCGCCGATGCGAACGATGTGTGGCGCCGCGACTGGGAGTCGAATGGCGAAATACGCACCAGCCGGTGGACCCCATTTTCCGATCGAAGGTTGCCATAGGCGTAGGGTCCTTTGATCAACAAGGTCGCACCCTTGATACCCGCCTCGTCCCCCGGCTGCTCATCCATCAGCTCGACCTCGAAACCGCGGCGCTCGGCCCAGCGCAGATAGAGACGCTCGAGCATCTGCGCCCAGTCCTGACTCTCAGTGCCGCCGGCGCCGGGATGGATCTCGATAAAGGCGTTCGCACCGTCGTGCTCGCCGGTCATTTTGGCCGTCAGCTCGACGCGATCGAGCAGCGGGACGATTCGATTGAGGGCCCTTCCGAGCTCCTCCTCGGCGCCCTCCTCGCCCTCGCGGGCCATCTCGAGAAGGACCTCGAGCTCTTCGAGCGCTTCATGAAGCGACTCCGCGGTTGACACCTTCTGCTGCAGCTGGGAACGCTGGCTCATCACCTGCCGCGCCCGGTCCTGATCGGACCAGATGTCGGGATCTTGCGCCTCGGCGTCGACCTCGGCGAGCTGCTCTCTCAGCGAGTCCTCGTCAAAGATACCCCCGCAGGCGCTGGATGCGCTCCATCTCCGCGTCACCTTGTTGCATCATTTCTTCGAGCATGATCGCCTCTCAGGGATTGAGTACGCCAAACCAGGCGGCTCATTCTACCTAACAACGAAGATCGACGCCATCATCCCGCGTTCCTACGTTCCACGTTTCAACGTTTGAACGTTCAACGTTTTGAAATGCGAGCGGTCGATTGTCGCCATGAAATTGCGAGCAGCAGCAGCGTCGTCACGGCACACAGAATTGCCCACCAGTCTCCAAAGCGTGCACGTGGCGAAAGACCCGTCAGCGGTTGGATGTTCTCAACCACGACCCCGGTCTCACCGACTCCGAGGACCGAATGCACGCCGCCCGACGGATCCACGAATCCAGAGATTCCGGTGAGGGCCGCCCTCGCATACCACCGTCCAGCCTCCGCCGCCCGCAACCTCACCTGCGCGAAGTGCTGACGCGGCGCCCACGAAAACCCGTACCAGCCGTCGTTGGTGAGGGTCGTCAGAATCTCGGAACCGGCGCGTGTCTGCGCCGCCACGAGGTCCGGAAAGACAACCTCGAAACAGATCGCAACCCCGAGCGGCGCTCGACCCGGTAGGACCCTGATCTGCTCGCCTGGGCTGAAGGCGCCTACCTCGCGAACCAGCGAGTCGGTGAAGGCGAAACGAGCCCACCGCGGCACGAACTCGCCGAAGGGCACGAGATGGATCTTGTCGTACCTGACCGACGAGAGACCGCTCTCGGTGACCAGATACGCCGAGTTGGCGTATCCACCGTCCGGCAATGACGCGATCGAGTTGAGAATAATCTCCACCCCATGCTCCGCCGCCAGACCCTCGACCGCCGCCCGGTAGGTCGGATCGTTGTCGAGGCGAAAGGGAACCGCACCCTCTGGCCACAGGACGATATCGGCACCTTTCACCGCCGCTTCCTCGGTCATCGCCCACACCCGCCTGGCAATCTCGCGCGACTGGGAAGGGTCCCACCTTTCGTTCAGCGATGTCCCTGGCTGGATTGCGGCGATCTTCACTCCGCTGCCCGAGGCCGAGGGCAGAGGCGAGAGGAGCACCGCGAGGATGAGCAGACCTACCGCACCAAGCAACACCAGTGTCCCATCACGCCGAGTCCGGGACCGCACCAGGCCCCACAGGGCCGAACCCACGGCCACCGCACAACAGCTCAGCCCGGTCGCGCCCCACACCGGGAGCGATGCCATCAGCCACGGCCAGTCGACAAATGCCGAGGCGACACCGTTCCAGGTGAAACCGAAGGGTGGAAAGCGCCGCAGCACCTGGCAGACGATCCAGGCGAAGGGCAGGATCCACACCCGCCGCGAAGCAGGTACCAAGGAGGTGATACCCGCTGCCGCGGCCCACAAGGTGCCGAGGATTGCTCCCATGCCGATCAGACACCCAACGGCGAGTACCCTGGGCAGGCCGCCGTAGTGGTGCATTACCGGCACCACCCAGTTGGTCGCCACCACCCAATGCACACAGCCGGCAAACCACCCCAGAAGCCACGGCATCACCCGCCCGGAGGACCGGCCAACGGCCTCCAGGAGCAGTCCGGGGAAGATCACGACGAGCGCCGTCCAGCCTGGTCCTGGAAGACCCAAGGCGAGTACAAGGCCCGACGCCGCCGCCAGGAGCCAGGGAATGGCGCGGTTCATGGGGAGAAGTATAGCCGCGTGCCCGTCTCCGTCTCCCGTCTTATCCCCGTCCCCGTCCCCGTTCCCGACTGATCCTCGATCCACCCGCCCACCCCTGCAAATTTCCGCTTCCGCGTCCAAGTCCGAATCAGCGGCAGGGATCAGCGCCAGTCGGCAGCGCCAGCATTCAGCGGCAGGGTTCAGCGGCCGGGGCGGGCGTCGGCGACAGTGGCCAGCGGGAACCGAGACATGGTTCCCTTCGGGTCGTTCACGGGGCGATGAGGTAGCCGGTGAGGCCATCCGCTCGGCGGCTTCGGTTCCCACCGCTGACGACTGTAACGGCTCCTGGTCCTGAACCCTGAAGCTGCCGCTGCAAACTGCCCCTGTCGCTGGATGCTGCCACTGTCGCTGTTTTCTGTCGCTGAGGAGCGGAGATTCGCTCCTTCCCCCGAGGACTCCATCCACGGTGATACGATCGAACGATGCAACGGGTGCTGCTTCTCATCGGTTGCTGGCTGATCGCCCTGCCCGCAGGCGGCCGCGCGCAGGATGGAGTGATCTTCGCCGATGGGTTCGAGTCCGGCGACACCTCGGCCTGGAGCGCCACAGTGGGCGGAATCTGGCGCCCGGCCCCGGGTACCACGTGGCAGTGGCAGCTCCAGGGCACCATCGACACCTCCATCGAGGTCGAGATGTACGACATCGACCTGTTCGACGTCCCTGCAGCGACCATCTCTCAGCTCAAGGACGCGGGCCGGAAGGTGGTCTGCTACTTCTCGGCGGGATCACGGGAGGACTGGCGACCAGACGCCGGAGGTTACCCGCCGAACGTGCTCGGTGACCCGCTCGATGGCTGGGCCGGCGAGGTCTGGGTGGACATCCGGCGGCTCGATCTCCTCGGGCCGATCCTCGAAGCACGCCTCGACCTCGCCAGCAGCAAGGGCTGCACCGGGGTGGAACCCGACAACGTTGACGCGTATCAGAACTCGAGCGGCTTCCCACTGACGGCCGCAGACCAGCTCGTTTTCAACCGCTGGCTGGCAACCGAGGCCCACCTGCGCGGTCTTTCGGTAGGTCTGAAGAACGCCCTCGACCAGGTTGCGGATCTCGAGCCCGATTTCGACTGGGCCATCAACGAGCAGTGCTACCAGTACGCGGAGTGCGATCTGCTACAGCCCTTCATCGATGCCGGCAAGGCCGTGTTCGGAGTCGAGTACTCCGGCGACGAGAACGTGTTCTGCCCGTACTTCAATGCGCTCGGCTACTCGTGGCTGAAAAAGAACCTCGACCTCGACGCCTGGCGCATAGACTGCCACGAAACCTGGTGAGAAGTACGGGCTAGATCGGTTTACGAATCAACCGAATCGGTGCCAGAACCACACAGTGGGCAGTTGTGAAAATCCGAAATCCAAGCCAGGGGAGGGCGAGTGGGGATTCAAAATTCGAAATTGAGAATTCAAAATTGATTCTGGGTGGGTGGGAATTCCGAATTCCGAATTCCGAATTCATCAAGAATGGCCGCCGTGTGCTCGCCGAGCCGAGGCGCCGGCCGATCGGGGGTTCGGCTCACCGAGGGCAGGTACGGACCGACCCCGTCGATCGTTTCACCACCGGGCGCCGGCGTCATTTCCTTGAGTCCGGCGACCGAATACGTTTGATCCCGCGGCGCCTCGTCAGAAGCACGCACCGGACCCACCGGCAACCCGTGCTCCCCGGCGAGTTTGAGCCAGTGATCGCGCGGGTGCTCCGACAGCACTCGTTCGATGCCGGTCACCGCTGCATCGCGGTCCTGTCCCTGGGCGAAGGCCGCCCCGGCCAGCTCCTCGAGCCCGATGATCTCGAGAAAGGAAAGCCAGAACTTCGGTTCGAGGGCGGCCAGCGAGAGGCTCCTGCCGTCCCCACAGCGATAGACCCGGTAGCAGGGACAGACCCCGCCGAGCAGGGTGTCGAGAACCCCACCTCCACCGGCGGCCTGCTCGGCCCAGCTCCAGGTGAGGAAGGGCAACGGGCCTGCAGCCAGCGGCTGCTCCAAGCGGAGGCCGACGCCGCCCCGCTCACGCGCGAGCAGACCGGCGAGGATCGCCGACGTGGCCAGCAGGCCGGAGGGGATGTCGGCGAGCTGCAATCGCGGGACCCTGCCGCCGACGAGATCGAGGACGCCGGCCATGGCGCTGAGGTTGAGATCGTGGCCCACCCGCTCACGAACTTCGGGCGCGGACCCGAAGGTTGAGAGCGAGCACCACACCAGACGCGGATTGACGGCGTGCATCTCGTCCCAGCCGAGACCCCAGTTGTCCAGGGTCCCGGGACGATAGCTCTCGATCAGGACGTCGGCCTGTTTCGCCAGCCGAAGAACCTGCTGCAGGTCGTTCTTCTCGCGCAGGTCGAATGTGACGGACTCGGCGCCTCTGAAGAATGTCGCGAAGCCGACACCGACCCCGCCGACCAGCGGCGGCACCATCCGCATCGGATCGCCGGTTCCGGGCTCTTCGACCTTGATCAGCCTGGCGCCGAGATCGAGGAGCTGCCGCGCCAGGACCGCGCCGGGGAGCATGCGACTCAGATCGAGCACCAGCGTGTTTTCGAGTGGGCGGGGACCCTCAGCAGCCATGGTGTCGCCTCCTCTCAGCGATCGAAAGCGGTGCCAGGCTGAAGCCGGGCACCCTTCTTGCCATCAGTCAATAGTACAGGTTGCCCGACCGACTCCACCTGTTCGCGCCAGCCTATCGTCGCCCCCGAAGGCCGCCGTTCGCCGCCACAATGCGATAAGGTGACGCCTTGAGATGAATGGAGATTGATATCCATGCTGACTCTGATTCGAAACGCCTCGGTCATCGCCCCCGAAGACCTCGGACGTCGGGACATTCTCACGGCAGGAGAACGTATCGTCGCGGTCGCCGGTCGAGGAGAAATTTCAATCACAGGCGTCGAGGCCGACGAGATCGACGCAACGGACCTCGTCGTGATGCCGGGAATGGTCGACTCTCACGTCCACCTCCTGGGCGGCGGCGGCGAGGGCGGACCAGCGACGCGGGCGCCCGAGATCCGGGTCGAGGCCATCGTCGGCGCGGGCGTCACGACGGTCATCGGCTGCCTCGGCACCGACGGAATCACTCGCCATCAGAGCTCGCTGATGGCCAAAGCTCACGGTCTCGAGGCGGAAGGCATCACTGCTCGCGTCTATGTGGGTTCCTACGAGCTCCCGGTCCACAACCTGACCGGCAGCGTGCGCTCGGACCTCGCGCTGCTGCCGTCGGTTCTCGGCGCGGGCGAGGTCGCGGTCTCCGACCACCGCTCAGCCCAACCGACCTTCGACGAGCTGGCCCGGCTCGCCGCCGAGTGTCGCGTCGGCGGGATGCTGGGCGGCAAGCCGGGCATTCTCCATCTCCATCTCGGCGATGGCGCGAGGGGGCTCGAGCTGGTCTTTCGGATCATCGACGAAACGGAAATCCCGGCCACACAGATCATCCCCACCCACTGCAACCGCAACCCATCACTGCTCGAAGAGGCCTTTCGTTTCGCCGCCAGGGGCGGCCGCATTGACCTCACGGCCGGACTCGGCGAGCACGCTCCTTCGATGTCGGTCGAGGCCGCGATCCGGCTCGCGGTAGAGAGCGGCACCCCGCTCGATCGCATCAGCGTCAGCTCCGACGCCCACGGAAGCCTGCCGGTCTTCGACGAGAAAGGGGCGTTGTCGAGCCTCGGGGTGGCGAGCCAGCACGCCATGCTCGAGCAGCTCGCGGCGATCGTACGAGCCGGCATCCTCGAGCTTCCCGAGGCGGTGGCGCTCTTCACCGTGAACCCCGCCACCTTCTACGGTCTCGACCGCAAGGGACGAATTGCGGTGGGCAGTGACGCCGACTTGATCTTCCTCGACAGCGACCTCCGACTCGTCCATGTCATGGCTCGAGGACAGAGAGCGGTCACAGACGGTTCGACGATCCTTCGCGGCAGCTTTTCGGAGACCTGAATCAGCTCCCGGGAACGGTTTCGTCCTCGGCAACCCGGGGCGCGATGGCGAAGCCGGTGAAACCGTAGATGAGAGCGAAGACGAACCCCAGATAGCACATGACGGCCCATGGCGCATAGCTCAGGGTTTCCACGCCGAGGGTCCCGGCCATGAAGACACCGGCGATGCTCCAGGGAACCAGCGGCACCACCACCGTGCCGCTGTCCTCGGTGGTGCGCGATAGGTTCTTTGCAGCGAGATCGCGTCGCCGATACACCGGGGCAAAGAGCTCGCCCGGGATCAGAATGCTCAGAAAGGAGCTGCCGGTCACGACTGCCGTGGTGATCGACGCCATGACCGTCGAGGCTACGATCTTGCCGGTCGTGTTGGCCACCGTGACCAGCCGTTCCAGCAGCACCTCGAGCATTCCAGCGGCCTGCATGATGCCGCCGAAGGCGAAGGCGCAGAAGGCGATCAGGGTGACGTGCATCATGTTGGCCATGCCGCCGCGAGTGAGCAGGGTGTCGACCACCTCGTGGCCTGTGACCGAGCTGTATCCGGACGCCATGGAGCTGACCGCCGTCTTGATGTCGAGGCCCTGAAGGCCGAGCGCGAGCACAACCGCTACCCCCGAAGACACCAGCATTCCAGGAATCACCGGGTAGCGGCGGGCAGCAGCGAAGAGGGTGATCGCCGGCGGCGCCAGCAGCAGCCAGTGGAAGCGGAAGTCGGCACTGATCGCGGTCGTGATGGAGGTCGTCAGATCGAGGGAAACCGAACCGGTTTTCGACGACATGAGGCCGAGCACGAGATAGACGACAAGCCCGATGAGCCAGGCCGGAGTGGTGGTCCACAGGGTGTGTCGGATGTGGTCATAGAGGTTGGACCGCGCCGCTACCGGGGCCAGGTTGGTGGTGTCCGAGAACGGCGACAGCTTGTCCCCGAAGTAGGCGCCTGCGACGATCGCTCCCGCCGCCTGCCCGACCGGAATACTCAAACCCTGGGCAATGCCGATCAGGGCCACACCGAGGGTGCCCACCGTGCCGTACGAGGTACCGGTCACCACCGACACGACCGAGCACACGACGCACGCGGTGACCAGGAAGAAGGTCGGCGAGATCAGCTTGAGGCCGTAAAAGATCAACATCGGGATCGTTCCGCAGGCGATCCACGAGCCGATCAGCGCTCCGACCACGATCACAATGAGCATGGCGGGCGATCCCGCCGGCCACCGGGGCGGCTGCGATCAGGAGCACCTCCGCCGGCAGCCGCAGTACGCCGTAGCCGACGCCGAGAAACACACCCATGGCGATCAGCGGTGTGACCGATTGAGCCAGGCTCGGCTCGCGCTTTTCTGCTTTTGGGGCCTCCTGATCCGTCATCGGTTCACCATCCCTCACCGGGCGGTCTCGAGGCCGGTGTCCAGCTCTTTCATGATCCTCACGACCGGGAAGATCGTCCCGGTTTCGATGAGCGAGCCCAGCGCCAGATGCCGCCCCCCGCGCTCACCGTAGGGCGCCCACAGGGACTGCGGCTCGAGCAGGAGTGGGATGAGGTTGGAGGCCGGTTGGCTGACGGGAACGACGATCGTGCCGGCGGGAAGATCGAGCTCTTCGCGCTGCACTTGCACTGAAATATCTTCGGCCTTTTTGTCCTCCACCTCGACCTCGGTCACCGCGTCGATCAGATAGCGCTCGACCGAGGCCTCGGATCCGGTCGCGAGACGGGAAAAGTCGATACTGTGGCGTTCAAGGAGGGCGATGAGCTCGCCCTGATCCGCGGGAATCGCGTAGCCCCACGGGCGTTCGACGGAGAGAAGGGGAACCACCAGCGGTTGGAAATTCTCGAGCTCGCCCTCGCGGCTCTCCCAGCTCCGGAGATCGAAGATCGGGTAGCGGAGTATCGGCCGCTCCGGGTCCGGCCGGTAGTCCTGGCGAATGTGGACCCGAGACGGTCCGGCGGCTTCCGCGAGCGAAGCCCGTGCCGTTGAAACGGTCTCGAAAATCAACTGCTCGTTGGCGGCGACGGCTTCCAAAAACGACCACAGGGCCACGACCTGCGCTTCGGTACGGCGCCCGATATGAGCCGAGTGGTCGTCCCACCTCTTGCCCTCAAAGAGGAACGACAAGGTGTTGTAGATTCCCATGCTCTGGCGGCTGTCGTTGATGTCCGTGGTGCTGAACCGGATCCGCGCCTCCTCCGGCGGACCGCCGACGATGTACTCGTGATAGCTCATCCCGGCCTCGCGGATCCTCCGGCCCACTTCAGGCACCACGACATCCGCCGAAAGAGCCCTGATTCCCTGGTCGATGTTCAGATTCGTGACGCCGCCAAACTGCTCGTCCGGGTCCTTGAGGTAGCCGACGGCCATCCAGCTCGTCTTGGCGACGTTGGTCTCGTGCACGTCGAGCGTCACCTCGGGCATCCAGTCGAGGAACAGATCGTGCAGGGCCTGGACCTCCGGCTCTGAGAGAATGACGTGGTTGCGGTTGAGGTCGGCGTCGGTCGCGTTACGGCGGGTCCCCGCCTCCGATCCGTCCGGGTTGACCTGCGGTACGAGGATGAGATCGAGATGGTCGAGGAT
>CBDTWX010000091.1:0-14255 GCA_965364305.1 uncultured Thermoanaerobaculia bacterium | reverse complement strand
GGGACGCCGTGATTCGCCGTCCGCAGTAGACGCCTGGTGAGAAGTACGGGCTAGAGAATCGTCTGGGGACAACCAAGCGGGGAGGCGTTTTTTGCGGTCACACCACAGATCCCTCCGCTCGGTCGGTTCCGGCTTCGACCTGCGGGCTTCGCCGCGGCAAGCCGCTCTCTCGGTCGGGACGACATGACAGGCGACGTGTCGCTCTGGTTCTCCTGGTATCAACCGGCGAGCTCGACTCCGAGCCCGGGTCGGTCGAGCAGGCGCATGCAGCCGTCCTGGACGGAAAAACCGCCGGCTGCGGGATCTCGCGCGAGATCGAAGGAGCCGTCGAGGTCGAGATAGCGGGTAGAGGGACAGGCGTAGGCGGCATGCAGAGCGGCTGCGATACTGATCGCGCTTTCGTCATTGCATCCCCACATCAGATCGATCCCGGCGGACTGCGCAATGTCGGCGATCGCCAAAGCCGGACGAATACCGCCGCACTTCATGAGCTTGACGTTGAAAATGCCGCATGCCGGGGGGGCATCGGCGAGCATTCGCGCGTCCTTGACGTCGTGCAAGCTCTCGTCGGCGGCGACGATTCGGCGCACCGACGAGGGCAGCGACCGCATCTCGGCGATCAATACCGCGGGGAGTGGCTGCTCGATCAGCTCGATCTGGAGATCGCTCGCCAGATCGCCGAGGCGAAGGGTCTCTTCGAGGGTGCATTCCTCGTTGCCGTCGATTCGGATGGCGACCCCCGACCCGACACGCTCGCGGAGCATTCGGAGCCGTTCCTCGTCCTCCTCGAACGATCGACCGGTCTTGACCTTCAGGCATCGGAAGCCGTTTCCGAGGTGCTCCTCGGCGTCAGCGATCGTCTCCTCGACCGTCGAGACCCCTATCGTCACCGACGTCGGTATGGCGTCGTGACAACGACCGAAGAGATCGACCAGCGGCACACCCTGGCTGCGGGCGACGAGATCATGAAGGGCCATGTCGATTGCCGCTCGCGCCGCAGGGTTGTTCACGTGGGATTTCGCGAGCTCTGAGCACAGGGCGTCGAGCTGCACGGGATCACGCCCATTCAGCCACCTCAGTCCCTCTTCGCCAAGGGCCTGTTCACATGCATCGGGCGACTCCCCAGTCACATCCTCGGCGGGAGAAGCGGAACCGACACCAACACAGCCCACATCGGTTTGAATCCGTACGAAGAAGAGATCGACGGCGTCGATTCGCATGGTCGCGATCTCGTATGGCCGCGACAGTGGGACCGCCTCCCTCCAACAGGTGACATCGGAAATCCTCACGACTTTCCCCGTCCACCGATCCAGCGCCTTATGGTCTCGACCAGCTCGCCGAGATCGTTGCGCAGCGGCAGCATCACCGGGATGCCGAGCTCCTCCGCGAAACGCGAACGGGTTTCTTCGGCCTCCCCTGCCGTCATGTTTTCATCGTTGAGGGTCACCGCAAGGACCTCGGCGCCGAGAAGCCGGATGAGAGAAAGCTCCTCCTGGATCGACGGGATGCGACAACCGAGCTCCTCGAGCTCGTCGAAGAACATCCGCGCAGGAGCGTGCTGCAGGATGACTCCACCGGCGCCGCCCGCAAGAATGAGCTCGGAACCGCACGGACCGGACGGGTTGCGCAACGACGACTGACCTTCGAGCAAAATGACATCGGGCCGCGTTGCTCGCTGACACTCGAGGATGGCCCCCTCGAGCTCCCCGCACACGAAGTCGTTCGGGGTCGCGTCGAGGATGAAGCCGTGACGCTGACCCTGTAACCACCCCGTCTGGCCGGTATAGATCATCTCGGCGTTGACGCCGCGCTCACGGCACGCGCCGAGGAGCAAGCTGCAGGTGGTCCTCTTGCCGATGGCGCAGTCGGTGCCGAGGACCGCGATCCGGGGTGTACCGAGACTCAGCACCTCCCCGGTCCAAAACCTGAGCTCTTCGGTCGGACGAGGCCGGCGGATATCGACGATCTGCGCCCCACGATCACGCGTCAGATCAACCAGCTCGGGATCGTCCGCCAGAAGCTGGTGGAGGCCACTGACCAGCGACAGACCGGCCCGCGCCGCATCCACGAGGTCCGCCCGGAGTCCGGGGGGCAGCACGCCGCCGCCGGTAGCAACCCCGACGATGCAAAACTCGGGCTTTGGTTCGATCGCGTCGAGGGCGCCCTCGACGGACTGGTAAACCGGAATTCCGCGGTCGATGCCGTCCAACAGCTCGCCCGCATCTGCTCCGGGACAGCTCCTGTCGATGACTCCGAGAAGGCGGTATCTCGACGGCCCCCGCACGAGACCGTGCGCGGTCTTGGCAAACGCGGTCCGGAAACTGCCGTTGGCGAGAATGACGGCGGTCCCCATCATTCGAGGAGCCTCTCGATGAGGCCGTCGAAGATCTCCAGCCCGACCGGAATCAGCTCATCCGGGTAATCGTAGTCGGGGCTGTGCAACGCCGGATGCTCGAACCCAGAACCGAGACCGAAGATCGCGCCCTTGAAGCGACTGGTGAACCAACCAAAGTCCTCCGACCAAGGGTAGGCCTCATCTCGGCGTGCAACCGTCATGCCTCGTGCCTCGGCAACTGCCTCGACAACAGCGACGGCTTCCGGGTCGTTCAGGGTCACCGGGAATTCGTCGGTCCAGGAGTGTGCGGATCCGAGGCCATGGGTCGCAGCGATTCGCTTCATCCGTTCAACCGCCTCGCTCCTCAGCCGGTCGAGGATCTCCTCGCGGTCGGACCGGAGGGTGGCCATGACCTGCCCGGTCCCCGGGGTCGTGCCGAACGCCGGCTCTCCGACCGTGGCGTGCACGACCGTGGCGAGGGCCATACCTCCACCGCTCCCAAACAGCTCCTGCATGGAATCCAGCTCTTGGATGAGCTCTGCCACCGCGGCGGCCGGGCTTCGACCCTGCTCCGGGTAGGCGGCGTGCGATGTCCTTCCCTCGAGGCTCAGGATCACACCAACCGATCCCGCGGCAAACGGACCGCTCTTGATCTGGATCTCTCCAAACGTTTCGCCCGGAAGGTTGTGGAGGGCGAAGATCCAGTCCGGTTCGAGTTGGCCGAACTGCCCGTCCTCGAGGATGCCGCGGGCTCCGGCACCGGTTTCTTCAGCCGGCTGGAAGAGGAGCACGACTCGGCCCCGCCCGGGCGGGCGATTGGCGAGCACGGCGGCAAGCCCGGCCACGGTGGCGGCGTGTCCGTCGTGGCCGCACTTGTGGGCGACACCGTTGTTCTTCGAGCGGTGATCGAAGTCGTTGGCCTCCTGGACCGGGACCGCATCGATCTCGGAGCGGAACATGACCGTCGGGCCCGCTTCACGGCCCTGATAGACAGCCGCCAGCCCGCAGCCTCCCAGTTCAGTGATGAGGTGATCGGTTTTGTACTCCTCGAGGAATTCCCGAATGATCCGGCTCGTCTCGATCTCGCGCCCGGCGAGCTCGGCACGGGAGTGGAGCTTATGCCTCAGTGCCGTCAATTCAGAAATACCCACAGATCCGCTCATGGGCCCTAGTGTAAGTCGCGAGCCCGCAGATATCACCGCCTTTTGTTGTGGCACAAATTGTGGAGCGCGTCTTTCGCGGGTTCGTCGTGGTGAACGTGCAGCCGGGACGGCCGCACCACAATCCACAGATGTCACCGACGAAGGAAAACACCCGGCGGCAGATTCGTGTCGCAGCGCAGCCGCAGGCGAGGCCGGATGCCGCCCCTCTGCAAGCACTATGTTCGAGGATCTGAGCGCAGGAGCGGGATCTATCCGCCCTGGACCCGGCGTCAGGTACGTGGGCGAGAATCTCCGAGCCTTCCATGTACCCCCTGCCGAGCAACCGATCTGCTGCAACCTCGATCTGCACTGCACGTATCAAACGGTGTCTGGCGCTCCAAGCTCGGTCAAAAAGTTAACACCCATTCTCTTTTCTCGTTTGACCAGCGGGTTGTATTATGATTGGCACAGGGAAACGCCAGACCGAAGAAGGAGAACTGCGGTTTGCCCACCGCCAACCCGATCCGGAGCGATCCGGGCGGCCCCACAACGGGGCCGCTGGTACGGCGGGACCTGTCGTCAGATATCACGACATCATCAAGAATGGATGCCGACGCGGTCTCGGGCAGAACCGGTACGCCCGGGCAGCCGGCTCCCGAATATCTCAGGGAAGGAGGAAAGGGCATGAATAGACGAACAATCGCGGTCCTGTCGATGATCGGGGTGTTGCTCCTCTTCAGCTTATCGGTGTCCGCGCAGACGCGGACCGGACGTATCCTGGGTCAGATCGTCGACGAGAACGGCCAACCGATGCCAGGCGTGACCGTGACCGCAGCGAGCGACGCCCTCATGGGTGGCACCCGCGATGCGGTGACCGGCGACACCGGCGCCTATCGCTTCGCGGCGCTTCCGCCGGGCACCTACTCCGTGACGGCAATCCTGAGCGGCTACCAGCCCCTGAGCAAGGAGGGGCTCATCGTCAGCATCGGCGGCACCGCCACCGCAAACTTCATCATGCAGCCAGCGTTTTCGGAGGAGATGATCGTGACCGCCGAGGCGGAGTTGGTCGATACCACGAGTTCCAGCCTCAGGTCCAGCTTCTCCGAAGACTTCATGAAAAACCTTCCCACAACCCGCAACTTCTACGACCTCGTGACGGTCGCGCCCGACGTCGCCATCTCATCGGAAGATTCGGACCGGGTGATTGCGGGTGGATCCAACATGCAGTCGAACAACTGGTTCATCGACGGTATCGAGACCACCGCGCCCGAGACCGGCACCATGTGGATCTACACCAACCCCGACGCCGTCCAGGAGATCCAGGTGATGTCCATCGGCGCCCCGGCCGAGTACGGCAACATGCTGGGAGCGGGCATCAACGTGTTGACCAAATCGGGTTCCAACCAATTCAAAGGAGCTCTCCACGCCTACTGGTTCGACGATTCTCTAGTCGACTCGCAGATCAACTTCGACTCGGAGTACCCCGAGTACCACATGAAAGAGTTCACTGACGTCACCGCCACCCTCGGCGGACCGATTGTCAAAGACCGGCTGTGGTTCTTCGGCAGCTACGAGTACTGGAGATGGAACCAGACCATGCCGGGCGCCAACCCCGACGACACGACGACCCAATTCAGAGACGCATTCGGTCTCAAGCTGTCGGCGAGAATCAACGACAGAAACCTGTTCGACGTGAAGATCGGGTACGACGACTGGGGCTATCCACCCGCAGCCAGCACGTTCATCGAACCGTCGGCCAATGCGGGTGAGACAGGCATCGACAAGTCCTGGGGGATCAACTACCAGACCATCTTCTCGGACCGCACCTTTCTGGAGGCTCGCTACACGGGCTTTACGGTCGACGACGACTGGCTCTCCCAGACCGGCAGCACCGAAGCAGCCTATGTCGACTACTCGCCGCCGGGCGGCGGACCCGCCCTCTATTTTGGCGGCCTGATCTACCCCTGGACCTATGACACAACCCTCGACCAGGTGAGCGTCACCGTCACCCATTTCGCCGACGACTGGCTGGCCGGCGACCACGACTTCAAGTTCGGGGTCCAGGCGAGCAAGGGCACGGCCCACACGAAGATTGCCACGTCGGCCACTGGAACGTACTTCTACCACTACTACTATCCCGAGTACGAGTACTACGGCTACACCTACGGTGGCGATTACTACTACAAGATCGACGGCATACCCTACTACTACGGCAACGATCAGGAGTCGATCTCGGCGTTTATCGACGACTCGTGGCAGGTCACCGACAGGTTGACGCTCAACCTCGGCGTCCGCTACGACTATCACCGCGGCATCATTCCGTCCTTCCCGCGTCTGGATGCTGAAGGCAACCCGACCGGCGAAATGGTACCCGGCTTCGATCCGGTCTTCACATGGAATAACTTGTCGCCACGTCTTGGCTTCGCCTACGCCCTCGGCGCAAACCAAAAGTCGGTGCTTCGCGGTTCCTTCGGTTACTACTACGACGGTAACGTCGGCGGAAACTGGAACTCGCCGGCGCCGTTCCAGCCGCCGCAGTACTATTCCACGGGCGATTCGTGGGACGGGCCCTGGGAATTCCAGGGAATCTGGTGGGACCCTGGCCCTCTCAGCGTCGACCCCAATTTGAAAGCGCCGCTGACCCTTCAGTACTCCGTCGGTTTCGAGCATAGCTTCGGCGGCAACTACTCATTCGGCGTCACCGGCCTCTACAAGGACACCAAGGACTTAGTCGGGTGGGAGATCGGGGACGACGGCGTTTACGAGGAGGTGCTGTGGACCGATCCCTTCACCGGTGACCAGTACACCCTCCTCGATCCGATCGAACTACCCAGCCTGCGCAAGGGCAACACGCCAGGCTTCACGGTCGACCCGAATATCGACGGTTACTGGCAGGAGTACTGGGCCATCATCCTGACCTTCGAGCGGCGATTCGCCGACTTTTGGAGCATGCAGGCCAACTACACCTACTCCGAATCAACGGGGCTGATCCCTCGCTTCCTCGAGCAGACCCAGTTCAACCCGTTCTACGGCAACAGACGAGGATCTGATCCGAACTCCTACCTCAACGCCGATGGCCAGCGGCTGCAGGGCGACCGGCCGCACATGTTCAGGGTGCAGGCCAATTTCCAGCTGCCGAAACAATTCAGACTCAACACGCTGCTCAATGTACAGAGCGGCCGACCATACAGCCGTCAGAGTCTGGTGCCGACCGGCCAGAGACCACGGGCGGTCGTAGAGCCAGCCGGAGGCGATCTCCGCCACGGCTTCCAGTACATCTGGGACCTCGGTTTCGGAAAACAGATCAACCTCGGAAGCAGTGTCGCCCTGCAACTGGATCTGCAGCTCCTCAACGTGCTCAACAAGACGCCTTCCGACTCTTGGGAGACCCTGGTGCTGGCCGAGGGTGATGAATTCACCCCCGACTACTGGGTCAAACCCCGCCGTCTGCAGCTGCACGTCGGGATCGAGTTCTAGCAGTCGTCACGGCATAACGGCCAAACGGCCATTTCCACCGGGCGGCGAGATCCCTCGCCGCCCGGTTTTTTCTTGGCCGAAAACGTGAACCCGGACCACACCTCTCCACAACTCAGGTTGAGCGAGAGATGACATCATCGATTCGGATCGGTACTGGGCCCCGGTGGGAATCTAAGTCGTACGAAACCAAGGACGTTTCGTGCTCGTGCTCGTGCTCGTGCTCGATCTTCGGCCAGTCGACGGTTTCATTCGATCACGATCACGAGCACCGCCTCCTCGCGCGAGCGCTTGGAGGCTGAGCACGAGCACGACTCTGCACATATTCTCACCCATCCTGAGTTGTGGGGATACGTATGGTCCGGGTTAGGATACGGTTTGAAGGGTCATGAAGAACTGGAATTTTCCATCGGCGTTGGTCTTCGTCGGACTCTTTTTGTGCACCGCCCAACCCGTCTTTTCGGCCAATCCGTCTGCTGCAGAAAAGAAAACGAATGTCCTCCTGATCACGCTCGACACCATGAGGGCCGACTACCTGAGCTGCAGCGGATCGAAGAAGGTCCATACACCCCATCTCGACCGTCTCGCCGAGCGAGGGGTCAACTTCACTCGAGCGCGGACATCGGTCCCACTGACCCTGCCGGCCCATGCCTCGATCATGACCGGCAACTACCCTCCGGTACACGGCGTTCGGGACAACGGGGCTTTCCGCCTTCCCGAGGAACAACTGACGCTAGCCGAGCTCCTCCGCGGCCGGGGATACGAGACCGCGGCCTTCATCGGCGCCTTCGTACTGGATCGCCAGTTCGGGCTCGCACAGGGGTTTGACCATTTCTACGGGGGCGATTGGAGCACCATTTCCGGCCCTGGAGACCCCTCGGCGGAGCGCCGCGGCGACGCCGTTTTCGACGACTACTCGATCTGGATCAGCAGCCGAGCCGGGGGGAGGCCCTTTTTCGCCTGGGTCCACCTCTACGACCCCCATGCCCCCCACAACCCGCCCGAGCCGTTTCGGAAGAAATACCCCGACAACCCATACGCGGGCGAAGTGGCCTACACCGATGCGGTGGTCGGCAAGATCGTCGGGGACCTCGAGTCTCGGAAGCTCCTCGATTCGACCCTGATCGCGGTCGTCGGCGATCACGGAGAAGGCCTCGGCGAGCATGGTGAGCGGACTCATTCCCTGCTCATCTACAACTCCACCATCCACGTACCCATGCTGCTTCACGTTCCAGGGCGCACACCCTCCGGGAAAAAGGTCGAGGACCTCACCCGCACCATCGATCTGGCGCCGACGATCCTGGATTACCTCGGGCTTCCCCCGACCTTCGGACAGGGGGCGAGCCTGCGCCCCGTGGTCGAAGGCAAGCAGCTCGACGTTGAGAATCTGGCGTACAGCGAATCACTCTACCCCAGCCTGAATCTCGGCTGGAGCGAGCTCAGAGCGCTGGAAGCGGGAGACCACCGATTCATCCTGGCGCCCCGATCGGAGCTCTATGACATTTCCAAGGACGCGGCAGAAAGGACCAACCTCATCGAATCACATCCGAAGACCGGCGACGCCCTCGAGAGCCGGCTGCTGGAGTTGATGGAAGCGATGCAATCGTCGGTGGGCCGGGCCGGGCAGACGGTCGATAGTCAGACGGCGGAGATGCTCCGGAGCCTGGGATATATCTCCGACAGCCGCTCTCCGGCCTCGAGCGGGTCCTCCGCGGTCGATCCCAAGGACAAACTGGAGCTGTGGAGAGACATCGAACTTGGTCTCCACTTCTTCAGCCAGAAGAATTTCTCGAGAGCGCTCGAAGTCCTCACAAAGGTCCTGGCCAACGACAAGCACATCCCCATCATCTATGGTCACGTCGGCTGGTCGCACACTCAGCTCGGTCAGTACGGGGATGCCGAGCGGACTTACCTGGAGGCATTCGAGCACGGCATCGAGTCGGCAGAGCTCCGCGCCAATCTGGGCCTCGTCTATTACCGCCAGGGCAACTTCGTCAAGGCCGAAAAGGAGCTGCGGATGGCCCTGAACCTGGACGAGGCGAGCATCGACGCCCATTACCGCCTAGCCGACGTTTATCGCGCGACCAAAAACTATCCGAAGGCCGTCGAGCACTATCGGAGGGTCCTCGAGATCGATCCCAAGTACGTCTACGCCGCAAACGGCATGGCCATGGCGCTCGCCATGAGTGGAAAAAACGAGGAGGCGCTGATCGCCTTTCGAAGCGCCGTGGAGCTCGCGCCGGAGATGGCGCCCGGCTACCTCAATCTGGCGATCCACCTCGAACGCATGAAACGCTACCCCGAGGCCCTCGCGGCCTATGAGAAGCTCATGGATCTCTCCTCAGAAGGCGGCTTTGCTCGGGAACGGGGAATCGCCTCCGCCGCCATCAGACGACTTCAGGCGAGGTGAAGGATCTATCCTCCGGAGGAGCCCACAAAGTTGAAACACCGTGTGTGATCTTGAGTTCGGCCCGTCTCCGTGCCCGCGTGCGTACTCGTGCTCGTGCTCGTGCTCGACGATCGAACCTCTCATGGCGGCAGCGACCAGCGGCAGCATGGTACCCCCCGGGTCGTTCATGGGTTGATGGGGTAGCCGGCATCGCGTTGGCTCTCGTCGCAAGAGTTCCGGCGCCTCTCAAGAGCCTTGCCGATCAGGTCGTTCGGTCAGCGGCGTCGGTTCCCGCAGATCTCGCTGAGGGCCACGGAAGGAACGGAAGAGACCGAGCCCACCATTGGCGGATTGCCTATGCCTCCGCGATGGAGGTGGATTGCCACCTCAGGCTTCTCTGCGTTGCAGGTGCAGTACATCGCGGAAAGGCAACTACCGCCTTGCAGCTCTTCGACGAGGTTCGTGCAATGACCTGGCGCCTGCTCCAACCGAACACATGAATGTGGCGGGATCTGCGTTTATCTGCGTGATCTGCGGTTTCTCCTCGGATTGGTGGGTAGAATCATCACGGTGCTCGCCGCCGTTTCTGATTCTGATACTGGCGCAGATCCCGCTGCTGACGACTGTCACAGCCGCTAATTACCGCCGCCACCTTGCTGCCCCGCCCCCTTTCTCCCCTGCTTCCTCTCCCGAGCGGCTTTCAGGAACTCGCTCTCCTCGGTTTTCGTCCGCGGAAGGTCATCGTGGATCTCGTACCACGGCACCTTGCTTTCGATTCCGCTGTGCTCCCAGTCGGGCGGCCAGTCCTCCGGGTGGTCCAGAGAACCGAGCATGATCGCCGGACCCGACGAGTCGTCATATTGGAACACGATGGGTGAGCCGCACTCCGAGCAGAACCCGCGGGTCGCGATGTCCGAAGAACGGTAATACGTCGGTTTTCCGCGGGTGTAGCGAAAGGTGGGTCCCGGAAAATCGGCAAACACGATGAACAGGTTCCCGGAGGCCATCTGGCACATCCGGCAGTGGCAGAAACCGACCATGTTCGGCGCCTCGGTCGACTCGTAGCGGATGGCGCCGCAGAGGCACCCCCCGGTGACCGGAATTCGAGGTCGTTGCCCCATGTCGCACTCACTTTCTTCGCCGCGGCCGAGTGCCGATCGACTGTCCAGACCAGACAATAGGATGAACTTTTCTTCCGTTCGGATGCGCTTGCGCATCCAGTGCAGCGCGCGCCGCCTTGGTCGACACCCTATGATCCCAATCATCCGTACTCTTTCCTTTCGACCAAAACGGTGTGCGGTGCTAGCCCGGATTATTCACCAGCGTTCGAAGCGAAAGGTTCGAGGTGACGTGCCCAGGGTCGTTTTCGACCCGAGGGGCGCGGAGGCGTACGTGACAGTACGTCGAGCACCCCGAGGCGAGAATACGGCGCTGGGTGCGGTGCATCGGGCCTTGCAGCCGAAGATTGGTGAATAGTCCGGGCTAGGTCATGTGGAGCGATGTGGCGAGCCTTTCGGCGAGGGCCACAAGCTCTCGAGCCAACGGGGGAATCCGATCGGTCGTCAACCGACTCGTCGGCCCATTCAGGCTGATGCCGCCAAGTGGGGTGCCCTGAGCACTTCGAAGGACGACGCCAACAGCCGATGCACCCTCCTCGATCTCATCATGCGCCGTCGCATAGCCGCGATCTCGAACCCGCTCGAGCTCGCGATTCAACTCACGGATCGTGGTGATTGTTGAAGAGGTGTAGCGGCTGAGGGGCGAAACGATCAACGCCTCCCTCTCCTCCTCTGGAAGCGCTGCCAGATACGCCTTCCCGGTCGAGGTCGCGTGCATGGGAAAGCGGGTGCCGAGCTCCGCCGCCACCGTCACGAGATTCCTGCCGGATACCTCGGCCAGGATGAGCATTTTGCCCTCGAGGGGCACCTCGAGGGTCGCGGCCTCTCCGGTCGTCTCGGCGAGCATCCGCAGCTCGGGCTCGACGACCGCTCGCAAGCTGTTGCTGTTCAGGGCCAGGGAGCCCAGTGCGAGGATCGCCGGTCCGAGCCGAAAGGCCCTGGTAGCAGGGTTTTTCGCCACCAGGCCTTCGCTCACCAGGGCCGACAACAGCCGGTGGGTGGTCGTCTTGGTCAGACCCATCGACTCGCTCAGCTCGGCGAGGCCCTGCTCCGGACGTTCCCGGGAGAATGCCTTCAGCAGACCGACCGCCCGAATCACGGCCTGGGTCCCCTCAGGCGCCTTTTTCATTCCCACGATAAGCCCCTCGAGTCCCGGGTCGGATGTGGTCGCCGCCCTGCATATGCCGACACGCTTTCAGCGATCAACACCCCACCGATGGACGATTCTACCTTTTCCCTCCGAGCGTGTTGGCAGGCGCACTCATGATCTCACGACGAGGAGTTCAGGGACCCCGATGATTCCCCGCGGTTGAGGGAGTCCACCACCTCGAAAAACTCCCTCGATCCACCGCGCCGAGCCTGCATTCGCACAAGATCAGCGTAAAACCTCGTACACCGCCTTCGAGATCTGGATGTCCTGGACGGCGACTCCGGTGAGATCCGCGACGGTGATCTGCGCATCGTCGGTCCGCCGGAGCGCCGGGTCGGCGATGACGTTGCCGAGCTCGACTGCATCGCCTTCCTTCAGCACACCTGCCTCGAGGGCGTGGCAGATCTCGCCCCGAACCCGGCACTGTTCGATGCTGTCGGCGACCACCAGATCTGCCTTCCCCAGGATGGCGGGCTCGAGCTCGATCTTCTCGAGGGTGTCCGAGCCCATGGCCGTGATGTGGGTGCCAATCCTTATCTGCTCGGCGCGCAGCAGCGGCTTGTGGGACGGGGTGCAGGTGACGATGAGGTTGCAGGTGGCGGCGATCTCGTCGCTGGTCAGCGTGGTCTCGATCGAGAGCCCGTGCCCACTCATCGTCTCACGATAGGCCTCGAGCTCCTCCTCTCCGGTTCCCCAGACAATGACATCTCGACAGTCGACGAACGGCAGCAGCGCCTCGACCTGCATTTTGCCCTGGACGCCCGCACCGAAGACACCGATGCGCTCGACCACGCTCGGGGCGAGGTACTTGGCCACCACCGCCCCGGCGGCGGCCGTTCGGATATTGGTGAGATGGCACTCGTCGAGCAGAATGCACTCGAGCTGCGCGGTCTTCTGGCTGAAAACCAGCATCAAACCATCGTAGGGAGGAATATCGAGCTCGACGTTGCCGTAAAAGCCGGAGGCGATCTTGATGACGAAGTAATCGTCATTCTTGATGTAGCCATACTTGATGTGGACGTCGCCAGGCGGATCCTCGAAGGTCAACTCCCCGACCGGCGGAACCACTGTCTTGCCCTGAGAGTAGGCGACAAAGCCCTCCTCGATAGCCGTCGTCACATCGATCTTTCGCAACGCATCCTCGATCTGGGCCAGGTTGAATATTTCTGGCATGGCTCCTCCTTGTGAGATCGGCCGCCCGTCGGTTGCTCGTGCCACTCTACCAAGACCTCAGGGGGTCCTGAACCAGCTGTGAGGGGCAGACCGTCTCAACACGGTCCGAGGCTGAGCCTATAATGTCCGTGAAAATCGGCTGTGTCGTTCGACCGTTTCCGAAAAGGAGAAGCCTATGCGCCTGGCTGGAAAAGTTGCACTCATCACCGGAGGAACATCTGGAATTGGCAGAGCGACATCGCTCCTCTTCGCCCGGGAGGGGGCAAAGGTGGCGGTGAGCGGACGGAACGAGGAGCGGGGACAGGAGGTTGTGGAGGAAATCACCGCGGCTGGTGGCGAGGCGGTATTCATCTCGACAGATGTCCGCTTTGAAGCCGAGTGCCGCCGCACGGTGGAGGAGACGATTGACGCATTCGGTCGGATCGACATCCTGTTCAACAACGCCGGCGTCTGGTTTCCCAACACGGTTGCCGATTGCACTGAAGAGGAGTGGGACATGACGCTCGATGTCAATCTCAAAGGCGCATTCCTGATGTCGAAATGCGCCGTTCCTCGAATGGTGGATCAGGGAGGCGGCAACATCATCCACAACGGCTCGGGTTGGGGTGTCGTGGGTGGAGCCGCCGCCGCCGCCTACTGCGCCTCCAAGGGGGGCATCGTGCTGCTCACCCGAGCGATGGCCATCGACCACGCGCGCGACGGCATCCGAGTCAACTGCGTCAGTCCCGGAGACGTCGAGACCCCAATGCTGACCGACGATGCCCGCAACCGCAACATCGCCTGGGAGGATTACCGCGATGAGGCATCGCAACGGCCCATGGGGCGCATCGGTACTCCGGATGAGATCGCCCGTGCCACCCTCTTCCTGGCTTCGGACGACTCTTCGTACATGACCGGTGCGAACTTGATCGTCGACGGCGGCGGCGTCGCGTGAAACTCGATTACCGAAGGAAGAAAGCGGAGAAACGAATCATGCGGGGTCTCGAGAACCAACGGGTAATCATCACGGGCGGGGCGAGCGGGATCGGGATGGCCACGGCAGCCCGTTTTTTGGATGAAGGCGCAAAGGTGGTGGTCCTGGACAGAGACCGGAAGGCCGGGGAGAAGCTCGCGACGGTGCTGCCCGGTTTGGCCGAGTTCATCCCGTGTGACGTTTCGGAGCTGGAACAGGTCCAGGGTGCCATCGCAGACACCATTGGTGTGCTGGGTGGAATCGACGTCCTGGTCAACAACGCGGGGATCAGCATCCGCCACGACTTCCTGAAGATCACCCGAGACGAATGGAAGAAGGTCCTCGGTGTGAACCTGAGCGGCGTCTTCTACGTCGCCCAGACGGTGGCCCGGCACATGCTTGAAAACGACGGCGGGGTGATCCTGAACACGGCCTCCACCAACGGCATCATGGGTTACCGCCACTACTCCGATTACAACGCCAGCAAGGCCGGGGTCATCGAGCTCACCAAATCCATGGCGC
>CBDTWX010000090.1:0-14313 GCA_965364305.1 uncultured Thermoanaerobaculia bacterium | reverse complement strand
AGTACGCACCACCTCCACACCCTCGACCGCCTGCCAGGCCGGCATCTCGGCCTTGTAAACCATGTCTGAGACGGTGCGAGCGCCGTTGAGGATCACCACAGCCCCGAAATCCGACTTCCGTTCGATGACTTCGAGCATCGCCGAACGCAACGCCGCCATACCGATTCCGCCACCGATGAACACCAGATCCCGATGTTTCCATTCATCGATGGGAAAGTGATTGCCGTAAGGTCCGCGAAAACCCACCACCTGCCCCGGCGACATGCATCTCAAAGCTGTCGTCACCTTGCCGACCTCGCGGAACGTGCACTCGATGGTCGGCGCGTCCCCGCGTTCTCCATTCGGTCGCCAGGGAACGTTGGCCAGGGCGAACACCGACTCGCCGGCGCCGAAGACCGTGAACTGGCCAAACTGTCCCGGCTGCCAGCCGCCAAATGAACGAGCCTCATCCGAATCTATGAATTGAAGGCGCAAGGTCCTCACATCGGGTGTTTCGTCGAAGAAGCCATCGATCTGCATGAGAGTCGGCTGATACGGATTGGGGTTGGCCTCAGCGAGCTGCATCTGCACCCTCCTCCCGGATGGCCGCGACCGCCGCGGTCACGGTTTCGACAATGTCGAGGCCCGCGGGGCAGAGTGTGACGCAACGGCCGCAGCCGACGCAGCGGAATGCACCGTCATCGGCATCCTTGAATGCAAATTTGTGGAGTACACGCTGGCGGTATCGTTCTTGCGTCGTGGAGCGCGGATTGTGTCCGGACGCATGGTGGGTAAAAAGCGCGAAGGTGCAGGCATCCCAGGAGCGGCACTGCTCACCGCACCATGCGTTCGCCTCGTGGTTCATGTCGAAGCAGGAGCACGACGGGCACACGTAGGCGCAGATGCTGCACCCCAGACAGTGTTCGGCCAACCGGTCCCACGCCGGGTGTTCGAAGCCCTCCTCGAGCACCTTTGAACATTGGGCATTGACCGGGTTGCGGTTGATCTGCTGGGCGACCCGTTCTTCGATTCTACCGATCTGTTTCAGGTCATTGGTGGTTGCCTCGGCCCACCCCTCGGCGGCATCACCGACGAGATCTTCGCCCCGATCGGTCACCGCTCTGACAATCCAGCGATCATCGATCGTCACCAGTTGGAGGTCGCTCCCCTCCTCGCCGACGGGTGACCCGCCGACCGCCGTGCAGAAGCATCCTGCATCGGCCGCGGTGCAGGCAGTCGCGACCACGGTCGTCGATTCCCTCCGCGCCGCAAACAAAGGGTCCTTGGTGCCGCTGAGAAAGATATCGTCGAGCCGGGTCAGCCCAGAGACGTCGCAGCTGCGGACGCCAAACAGGATCTGAGGCTGCTCCACCGAGGGTGGGTCCTCGAGCTGCACGCGGTCACCCTCGAACCGGTAGCGGTATAGCGCTTCGGACCGTGGAAACAGAAATTCTTTGGGCGACCACCTGGTGTTCCCCGACCCTTCGATGACGGCTTGATCCGCCGACTCGATCGGGCGGAAGAGCAAAATCCCGTCCTCATTCACCGGCGCGACGACGGTGTTTTCTCGGTCAACCAGAGCCTGCAGCCAGACCCGTAGCTCGGTCCCGTTGATCATCCAGGATCTGCGAGCCATCAATTTCCCCTCATAAAATGAATTCCTCGGAATCGTCCTCACGAAAATCGACGAGGGCGGCCTTTTCCTCCGCGTTCAATCCATACGCGCCGAACTGGCGCTCGACCTCGAGGGCCAGCTTGCGATTGATCAGGTCGAGAGGAATGTCGGCCGGACATGCCCGCGCACACTCATCGCAACCCGAGCATCTCCCTGCGAGATGAAACGCCCGGATGGCGTTCCACACGCTGTTTCCCCGGTTTTCGATCACCGGTGAGATCCACTGCGGACGGTGTTTCTCGGCGACGCACGACGAGCAATAACAGAGCGGACAGGCGGCTCTGCAGGCGTAGCACCGCAGACACCGCGCGAACTGTCGCTGCCAGAATCGCCACCGATCTTGTGCCGGCAACGACTCCAGGTGGGCGATCCGGGCATCGCGCGCGTCGCCTCTATCTGTCCCGTCCAAATCCTCCACAGCCGGACTCACCTGAGCAGCATCAATCGTCACCATGACGTCGCAGATCGGACGGGGGATTCCAGAGCAATCGAGACACTTGGCGGCGATCTCGGACCCTGCTCCCACCCCCGGGCATTGCACACCGATCAACGACAACCGGTCGCGCGCCACCTGTCCTTCACGAATCAAACCCGTCACGGCGCCGAGGTCGCAGTCCTTCACCACCAAAGCCACCCGCCCGTGGTTCTCGAGGGCGGCGCGCGCATAGGTGCTGAGGTTGTTGACACAGCCCGAGCCCCACTCGAGCAGCTCGACCTCGTCGGCGGAGGTGATCGTCACGGGAGCCGCCTGACCGGCCAATGATGCCACACGGTAACCGACGACTGCGTCCACCTGTCCTGTCGACAGGAGGTTTGAAGCGTTCTGCCGAAGGCGAGATCTCAGCTCGCCAAGTTCATCAGCGGAGAGCTCGGGGGGACCGCTCCCCTCAACGACAGGCAGATCCAACCCTTGTCCGTCATCGGGTGCACCAAATGTCGGCAACGGGCCCACCTCACCGACAGCGGTCGTCACCTCCTCGACGACACGAGCCCACTTGTGTCCCTCTGCCGCCGACACCCAGGCAAAGTGGAGGCGTCTCATGTCGACGCCGAGGAACTCCAGCAACGACCTGAAAATGGTGAATCGGCGGCGCGCCACCAGGTTGCCCTGGACGTAGTGACAATCCCCGGGGTGGCAGCCCGATACCAGGATTCCGTCAGCGCCCTGCTCGAAGGCGCGGAGAATCATCAAAGGGCTCATCCTCCCCGTGCAGGGAAACCGAACCATCCG
The DNA here is from genome assembly GCA_965364305.1 of uncultured Thermoanaerobaculia bacterium. Taxonomy (GTDB): domain Bacteria; phylum Acidobacteriota; class Thermoanaerobaculia; order Thermoanaerobaculales; family Sulfomarinibacteraceae; genus Sulfomarinibacter. The sequence continues at coordinate 11,428 of CBDTWX010000090.1, read as the reverse complement.
CACGTTGGGTGGATATTGGAGACGAGTGGTGCCCGCCATGTCAGCGCCGGCGTAGCTGCACCAGTTACAGACCAGAGCCACGATGTGGGGCTTCCAACCCTCGGGAACGGAGGCCGTCCCGCCGCCCTCGACACCGACCGGCTCGACCACGCTCATCGTTCCATCCCCTCGGAAAGCGGTCCCAGTGCGCCCAGCTGAGCGAAGATCTGCTCGTCGCTGTAACCGTCGACATCGATGTATCCGCCGCGGCAGGTGACGGCGCACAAACCACATCCCTCGCAGACGGCAGGGTTGGCAGCCGCCACCTCGCGAAGGAGGACACCCTCGGAGTCGAGGATCTCGCGCCGTTCGATGGCCTGATAGGGACACACCTGGAGGCACTCGAAGCAGCCCGCGCACAGGGCGTCATTGACGTGGGCGGTTGTCGGATCGCGCTGCAATACATCTTGCGAGAGCAGCTCCATGCCTTTCGACGCCGCCGCCGACGCTTGCGACACGGTGTCTGGTATGTCCTTCGGCGCCTGTGCGGTGCCGGCGAGGAAGATCCCCGCCGTCAGCGTCTCGACGGGCCGCAGCTTGGGATGGGCTTCCTTGAAGAAACCGTGGCTGTCAGCCGCAATTCGCAAGGCGCCCGCAATCTCGCCATGGTCGGCCGGCTCCATGGCGGCCGCCAAGACAACCATGTCGGCATCGATCTCCACGGGTCGTCCGGACAGGGTGTCGACGCCCCGCACCTGGAGCTTGCCGTTGTTTTCGATCACCTGGGAGACCCGCCCGCGGATGTACATCACCCGCTCCTCCTCCATCGCGCGGTGAACGAACTCCTCGTAACCCTTCCCACCGGCGCGGATGTCCATATAGAAGACAAAGGCTCGAGAGTCCGGCACCTTGTGTTTGAGGAGCAGCGCGTGCTTGGCGGTGTACATGCAGCAGATTCGGGAGCAATAGGAAACGCCGTGCTCGGGGTCCCGCGAACCGACGCACTGGATAAAGACCACGTCTTTCGGGACCTTGCCGTCGGACGGCCGTCTGACCTCGCCGCCCGTCGGTCCCGAGGCCGACAGCATGCGCTCGAACTCGAGGCCATCCATCACGTCCAACGACTCCCGGTATCCGTAGAGCTCGGCCTGGTCGCCGAGCTGCAGATCGAACCCGGTTGCGACCGCGATGGTTCCGACCTCTCGCTCGATGATCTCGGGCTGCATGTCGAAATCGATCGCGTTCGGTTGGCAGGCTTCTTCACACTTGACACAGGCCAGTACCCGAAAGCCTTTCGGCGATTCGAGCTTGGCGTTCAAGCAGCGATCGGCATCCAGGGTATAGACCGAAGGCACGGCCTGAGGAAACGGGATGTAGATCGCCTTGCGGCTCGACAGCGCCATGTCGAACTCGTTGCCGCCCGGCTCTGGACACACCTCGGCACAGTCACCACAGGCGGTGCAGTCCTCGGCGCGCACGAAGCTGGGTTTCTTGCGGATGCGGACCGTGAAGTTTCCGACATATCCGCTGACCTCCTCGATCTCGGAGTAGGTCATGAGCTCGATATTGGGATGCCTCGAGACCTGCACCATGAGCGGGGTCAGGATGCACTGCGAGCAGTCGAGGGTGGGGAAAGTCTCCGACAGACGGGACATGTTGCCGCCGATCGACGGCTGGCGCTCCACCAGCACGACCGGATGCCCGGCGTTTGCCAGATCGAGGGCGGTACGGATCCCTGCCACCCCCGCACCGATGACCAGCGCGCGCTTGGTGACCGGGACCTCGATAGGGTCGAGGGGCCGCGCCCGCTTGACCCGTTCGACAGCGGCAACGACGGTCTGACAGGCCTTGGCGCTCGCCTCGTCAGCGTCACGGTGGACCCACGAGCAGTGCTCGCGGATATTCGCCATCTCGCAGAGATGAGGGTTCAAACCAGCCTGAACTGCGGCCGCCCGAAAGGTCGGCTCGTGCAGTTGAGGAGAGCAGGCGGCGACCACCACCCGATCGAGATCATGCTCGTTGATGGCATCGATCACCATCTTCTGGCCAGGTGCGGAGCAGAGGTAGGGATAGTCCGCCGTCACCGCAGCGCCGGGGACGTTGCGGGAGAACTCGACCACCTCGGCCACCTTGACGTTGCGGGCGATATTCTCCCCGCAGTGGCACACGAATACACCGACGCGACTCACGTGGTTTCTCCCTGAGGTGAAATTCCGATCTTCATCCAGCTACGGCCTCCTCGAACCTCTGTAACGCTATCGGTTTGAATCTCTGACGTTCGAAACCGAGATTCTCGTACGGCACACCCTGGGCAAATGCCAGAAGCTGGAAGTAGTACACGGGCGGTGTGCTGAAGTCCTCATCGAAGAGCCTCGCGATCTTCTTTTGCCCGTGATCGAACTGCCCAAAACACGTGGGACAAATCATGCCGAGGATGTCGGCCTCCTCCTCTCGCACCGTGTCCAGGAGATCGTGCATCATCTGGTTGGGTATCTGCTCATCGTTGCAGGCCTTGCCGCAGCACAGGTACCAGTTGCGATGTCGTACCGGAGACGCGCCGAGAGCTTCGACCAACTTTTCCATCACCTCGGGGTTGTCGGGGTTGTCGACCTGCATGATGCGAGACGGTTTGAGCAGATGGCAGCCATAGTGGATCGCGACCTTGAGACCGTCCAGAGGACGAACAACCGACTCCTGGACCTTTTCGTAGCCGATCTCGTCCCGGACCAGGGTGGCGATGTGGCGGACCCGGCTCGTGCCGCGGTACTCCCGGTCGACCCGGGCGAGACGCTGGTTGACCTGATCCCGCAGCTCCTCGTCCTGCAAAAGATGATAGGTCTCGGACAGGGTGGCGGTGCACCCGGAACAGTTGGTGAAGATGTCGAGACCGAGATCTTCGGCGAGGGTCAGGTTGCGCGCCGCCACCGCCAGCCATGACAGCTTGTCCTTCGACTTGAAGTAGATGGGATCCGGACAGCACGAGGCGCCCTCGAGATCGACGATTTCGATCTCGAGCCTCTCGAGGGTCGTCCGGATCGCGAACTCCATCGCCGGGTGACGGGCGGGAATCAGACAGCCGGGGAAGAACGCGTACCGCTTCATTCACCACCCCCATCGTCGGCTTCGGAACCGAGGAGCTGCGCGATCTCGTCGACCGGCACCGGGGGCAGCGGCGGCAGCCCGAACTTGGCGCGTTGTTTGTCGATCGCCGGATTTGGCGGCACGGTGCGACCCGTCTCCTCGAATGTCCTGATGACTCTCTCAGCCGAGGTCGGGGCCAATCCCCGATCCGCCAGCATGTTTTTCATGGAGATGATCACCTCCACCGGTTTGACTTGCTGCGGGCAGCGCTCGTGGCAGTTGTAACAGTTGGTACAGTCCCAGAGGATCGAGTCCTCACAGATCAACTCTTTGCCGAGCCCGTACAGCACCTTCAGCATGATCTCGCGAGGATTGAAGGCGCCATCCGAGTAGGTGCTCGCCGGGCAATCGCCAACACATGCGCCACACTGGTAGCAATAGCCGGCGAGATCGCCCTCTACCTTTTCAGCGAGCTCACGTTTGAACGCGAAGTCGACCCGAACCACGTCGTTTTCGTCGGGCTGCGAGGCCATCTCAACCTCCTCGGCAATCACCTAGTTCACCGGCGCTTTCTTCTTCTTCAAGTGGCGGATGCTGTTCGAACGACACTTGGGACACGAGCGTTCGATGTCCTCGCCCTTGACCACTTTCTCCTGGTACTCATGGCCGCACATCATGCACTTAAAGTCTCCGAGGGTGACTGTCGCCATACCTCTACCCTTCTCTTTTTTTCGCCCGTGGCTTTTTTCTCAGCGAGGTACAGCCTCCGGAATGGCCTGAAAGAAAAAGCCCCGGGCGAAAAAAAGGACTCATGATTGCCTCACGCCGGCGCCTCGGCACCGGCGGTTTTCTTCTCACGCTTCTTCTTCGGTTTGGGCTTCAAAGCTTCGATGGTGAACTCGATTTCCTCTGCGGTGACCTTTTGCCGCAGCTCCTCCATCTGCCGCATGACCTTGGCGAACTTCTGGCCCTCCGCGGCCGAGATCCACTCCAGCTGTAATCTTTCGGGGCGTACGCCTGCCCTCTCGAGCTTGTTCCACAGCTTTTGAACCCTTTTGACGGTCTGTCTGTTGGCGTCGATGTAATGGCAGTCGGCGTAATGGCAGCCGGAGACCAGGACAACCGGCGCTCCGCAGCGGAAGGCCTCGAGCACCATTTCTTCAGATACCCGAGCCGAGCACATGGTGCGGATCACCCGGTTGGTCGAGGGGTACTGGATCCGCGAGATTCCGGCCATGTCGCCGCCCGCATAAGAGCACCAGTTACAGGCGAAACCGAAGACCTTGTCCTGCGGGTCCTCCGCAAGAGTGGCGCGCACCTGCGCGATCAGCTGGTCGTCGGTAAAGTGGCGCATGGTGATGGCGCCGAAGGTGCAGGTGGCGCCACAGGAGCCGCACCCGGCACAGGCCGCTTCGACCACGGTTGCCACCTCTCCCTTCTGCCAGGTGATGGCTCCGTAGGGGCAAACCCTGGCGCAGAGGCCGCACTTCGAACACAGCTCTTCGTCGATGACGCTCGTGATTGCCTCGATCCTGATCTGACCGGCGTTGAGCAACGCGCCGGTGCGGGACGCCGCCGCCCCTGCCTGACAGACCGAGTCCTTGATGTCCTTGGGCGACTCACAGAAACCTGCAAAAAATACCCCGCGGGTCGGTGCGTCGACCGGTTTCAGCTTGGGATGGGACTCCATGAAGAACCCATCCGAGGTCTTGGAAAGGGTCAGCAGGCTCGCCAGCTTGTCGCGATCCACCGAGGGGATCACTCCCACCGACAGCACGACCATGTCAAGCTCGTGGCGCTCGAGCTCCCCCGAGGTGGTGTTTTCGACCGTGAGTATGAGGTTTCGGGTCTCCGGATCCTCTTCGATGTCTCCGGGCAGACCTCGGATATAGCGTGTGCCAGCCTCTTTGGAGCGTTGGAACATGTCCTCGAAGCTCTTTCCAAAGGCCCGGATGTCCTGATAGAAGACCGAGTTCTGGGTGTCCGGATAGTGGTCCGCCAGGAGCAGGGTGTCCTTGATGGTGTTCATGCAGCAGATATTGGAGCAGTACGGTCGGCCGATCTTCGGATTCCTCGATCCGACACACTGGATGAAACCAATTCTTTTTGGACGCTCTTGATTCGACGGTCGCACGAAATGGCCGTCGGTGGGGCCGCCAGCACAGATCAGGCGTTCGAACTCCATCGAGGTGATGACGTTTTCGAATCGCGTGTAGCCATACTCGTCCATTTCGGTCGGGTCGTAGACGTCGAGGCCGGTGGCGACAATGATCGCACCTACATCGCGGGTCACGACCTCACCGAGATCATCGTAATTGATGGCCTCCTTTTCACACACATCCGAGCACTTGCCGCAGGCGATGGGGTTGATGCCGAGACAGTCGTCCATGTTGAGGATGTAGGAGCATGGGACCGCTTGAGGAAACGGGATGTAAATCGCCCTTCGCGAGGACAGACCCATCTGGTACTCGTCGGGGGCCACGACTGGGCAGACGTCGGCGCACTCACCGCAGGCGTTGCACAGCTCGGGGTCCACATAGCGCGGTTTCTTGCGGATCGCGACCGTGAAGTTCCCGACGTAGCCGGAAACCTCTTCTACCTCGGAGTTTGTCAGGAGCTCGATACGTGGATGCCGACCGGCATCGATGGCCTTAGGGCCGAGAATTCATATCGAGCAGTCCATCGTGGGATAGGTCTTGTCGAGCTGAGCCATGATCCCACCGATGGACGCCTGTTTTTCGACCAGAGTCACCTCGTGACCCTGCTCGGCGATTTCGAGCGCGGCCTCGATGCCGGCTACGCCGCCACCGATGACCAGCGCCCTCTTCGTGACCGGCACCGCGAGCTCCTCCTGCTCCTGCAGGAAGCGCGCCCTCGCCACTGCACTCGCCACCAGATCCTTGGCCTTGGCGGTCGCCCCATCCCAGTCTCCCGGGTGGACCCAGGAGCAGTGCTCGCGGAGATTCGCCATCTCCATCAGATAGGGGTTGAGGCCGGCATCCAGGACGCACTGGCGAAAGGTCGGCTCGTGTTGCCGAGGTGTGCATGACGCCACGACCACCCTATTCAGCTTGTGCTCCCGGACGGCGTCCTTGATCTCGTTCTGACCGGGGTCGGCGCAGGTATACTTGTTGCGAACTGCGCACACAACGTCGGGCAGCGCCTCCGCAAACTCGGTCACCGCTGCACAGTCCACCGCACCGGCGATGTTGAGTCCACAATCGCAGACAAACACGCCGATCCGCAGGTCCTCATCCTTCTCGAGGGTCGCCATATCAGAGCTCTCCTTTGTCTCGAGATTTCAGGTCACAGATCGCAGATCCTGTATCGGACTCACTCGACGGGTTCGAGCAACCGCACATCCATGATTCAGGGTTTCGTGCCATGCCCACCTCCTCAGTCGGCCAGCGCATCGACGACGACTTCCGCGATATCGCGCATTTCGATGGTGATTTCATCTCCGACATTGGGGTCGTTCATGGCGCAGGCGAAATGGATCTGACACTTGGGACAGGCCGTCACCATCACATCAGCCCCGGTTGACCGTGCCTCACGCAGGCGCTCGACCTGCATCTTCTTGGCAAATCGGTCACAGTTCGACCACGTTCCACCCGCACAGCACATCGCGCCTGGGCCCTTGCGTCCCATCTCTTCGAGCTCGACCCCCGGCACGGCCTCCAACATCTGCCGTGGCGGGTCGTAAATACCCAGGTGACGCCCCAGACGACACGGGTCTTGGTAGGTCATTCTCCGCCGCCCATTGGCTCTGAGGTTGAGGATGTCGAGATTGTCGGCGAGGTACTCGGAAATGTGACAGACCCGGAGATCGGACCCGGCCAGCAGCGGTTCGTAATCCACTTTCCAGGTGCGCAGGCACTCGGCGCACGAGGTCACCAGGACCGACGCGCCGCTCTCCTTGACCAGGTTGACATTGTGCTCGGCGAGGAGCTCGAAGTTCTTCCGATCGCCATTCCACAGCAGATCATGCCCGCAGCACCGTTCTTCGGGCGACACGACCGGTTTGACGCGCAGGGTGTTGAGCAACTTGACCGCGGCCTTGACCCCATCGAGGCTGTGAGACTCGAACTCCGGGAAGAAGGCGTCGTAGTACATGGCGCACCCGGTCCAATAGAACACGCCACCCCGTTCGGGATCGGTGTCCAGATCGTCGGTCAGCCAGCTGAGACGATCCTGCGTCGTACCGCCCTTGGCCATCATCCGCATCACCGACTGCAGCGCCCCACCGTGCGGACAGTCGGGCTCATGACCCGCGCCGTGCGCAACCTCCCGCAGCTTCATCACGAGCTCGGTGTAGCCGACCTCGGCCGGGCACCGCTGGTCGCACAGGCTGCAGGTCAGGCAGGCGGACAGAGAGTCGTCCGGCACTACCTTTGTACCGTCACCCTTGTTGGCCGCGAGAACGTGGCGCCGCGGGCTGTAGTTGGCGCCGGCCCGCGCAATCGGGCAGGTACCGGTGCACTTGCCACAGTCGTAACAGGCCCAGGCATTGGTTTCTTTTGCCAGTTCGAACATCACGCAACGTCCTCCGTCTCGATCGGTAGCGATTTTGAAAACGGGGTCGGTCCGAGAGCCCGGACCTGGTCGGTGAACTCGTTGATGACCTGCGCAAATCGGGCGCCCTCGGCGGCACTGATCCACTCGAGCCGGATGCGCCCCTCCTCGATCCCGAGCATCTTGACGATATGTTTGGTCTTTTCGAACTGTTCCGCAGCCCGCTCGTTGCCAAAGATGTAGTGACAGTCTCCGAAATGACAGCCCGAAACCAGCACGCCGTCGGCGCCTTTTTCGAAAGAGCGGAACACGAACGCCGGTTGGATTCGACCCGAGCACATGACACGGATCATCCGGAAGTTCGGCTGGTGCTGGATCCGCGACACCCCAGCAGTGTCCGCACCGGCGTACGAGCACCAGTTACAGGCGAAGACAACGATCTGCGGTTCCCACGCGGATTTCGGTTTGGTCACCGTCTTCGCGACCCGCGTTTTTGGGGCGGTTTTCTTCGCCGTGGTTTTCTCGGCCGCCGGTTGAGCGCTGGTTTTCTTCACCGCGGTTTTCTTCACCGCGGTTTTCTTGGCCGCCTGTTTGGAGGACTTCTTCGCGGCGGCGCCGGAGGTCTTGGCGGCGGGTCTTTTCTTCTTCGCCGCAGGCGCGGATCTGCTTCGGGTCGGCGTTTTCTTGGCCTTTTCGGTTGGCGTCATGGGCTTGCCTCCTCGGCAAAGAACGCGTCGATCATCGCGATCACCTGGGTGTCGGTGAAATGCCTGGAGATGATCGCGCCCGACGGGCACAGGCTCGCGCAGGTGCCGCAGCCTTTGCACAGCGACGGGTTGATGGTGCTGGCGTAGGTGCCCGGAGCAATCTCGACCAGCTGCGGCGCCTGGAAATCACAGACATCGACGCAGTCTCCACAACCACGACACCTCTCCGAATCCACCTCGGCCACCGCGGGGTTGAGCTTCACCCGGTCGAAAGCCAAGAGAACCGACGCCTTGGCCGCCGCAGCCGAGGCCTGGGCCACCGTGTCCACGATGTCCTTGGGCCCTTGCACGGTACCCGCTAAGAAGACGCCCTCGACTGCGGTCTCGACCGGGGCCAGCTCCGGGTGCCGTTCGAGGAAAAAGCCGTCGAGACCGACGGGGGTTTTCAGTATTCCGTGGAAGTCCTCGGTCGCCGGGTGAGCCGGCCGCATCCCCACACTCAACACGACCAGGTCGGTGGGCACCTCCAGCTCGCGGCCGAGGAGATCATCAAAGCACCGTACGGCCTCGACCCGCTCTCCTCCGACGACCTCCACCTTCCTCTCCGGTGGGATCCGCACGAACAAGACTCCCTCGCCCCGCGCCTGCCGGTACATCTCCTCGGCGCCGGTCGAGATGGTCCGAATATCCCGATAGAACACGGTCGTGTCGATGCCCATCCGATGAAGCTCGAGGGCCTGTTTGATGGCCGTCGGGCAGCAGTAGCGCGAGCAGCCGCTGAAGCTCTCCGCTTCACGGGAGCCGACACACAGGACAAAGGCAGCGCTGGTCGGTTTCCTCCCCCCGAACTCGAGGTCTCCGCCGCCGCAAAATTCTCGCTCCAGCTCCTCGGAGGTGATCACATTTGGGGCGTCGCCGTAGCGGTACTCGCCCGTGGGTTCGTGGAGATCGGCGCCGAATGCGAGGATGATCGTCCCGGCCGGGATGCACTCATCGACCGAGCCTTTGACGGTCACCTCGAAGCTGCCGACAAATCCGGTGATCTCATCGACCTCGGTATCAAGTAGCACTCTGGCTCCGCTTTCCTCCAGCCGTTCGATCTTCTCTTCGAGCACCTCCGTCGCGGGTCGAAGGTTGGGGTAGAGCATCTTCAGATTGGGTTCGGCCAGACGGCCGCCGAGGCGACTGGTTTTTTCAATCAGGGTGACCGGGAAGCCCTGAACCGCGAGGTCCGTGGCCGCCTGGATGCCGGCGATGCCGCCGCCGATAACCACCCCCGCACAGGTCACCGGCGCCTCGCCCTCGTGCAGCGGCTCGAGGTGGCGGACCCGCGCTACCGCCATCCGGACCAGCGCTTTCGCCTTCTCATGGGCGGCCTCGCGCTGCTTAGCGTGGACCCACGAGCACTGGTCGCGGATATTGGCCATCTCGAAGAGGAACGGGTTGAAACCGATTCGAGCCAGGGTGTCGCGAAAGACCGGTTCATGGGTTCGCGGAGTACAGGCCGCAATGACGACCCGATTGAGGTGGTGCTCCCGAATCAGCTCGACCAGCTGGTCCTGGCCGGTCGAGGAGCACGAAAAGAGATCGGTCGTGGAAACCACCACATCGGGGAGGGTCGCGGCGTACTCCGACAAGTCCTCCACCCCGACGACCCCAGCGATATTCACCCCACAGTGACACACCATGACACCGACCCGAGGCGGTCCCGAGAGGTCCATCGGCTCCGCCGGCTTCTTCCTCTCCTCAATCCGGTGACCGGTGAGGTAGTGTCCAGCACGCGCCGCGGTCGCCGAGGCCTGGGCCACGCAGTCCGGGATGACCTGTGGTCCGACCGCGCTGCCGCAGACAAAGACCCCTTCGCGGGTGGACTCCACCGCCGAGATGGCGGGATCCTTGCGGGCAATGAACCCGTAGTCGTCGGTTTCGATGCCCAGTATCTCGGCGAGCTTGATGGCGCCGTCATTTGGTGCAGCCGCAACCGACAGGACCACGAGATCGGCGGGGATTCGGAGCTGCTCGTGGTCGAGGGTGTTCTCGACAAAGACCTCGAGCGTGTCGCCGTCGGGCAGATGATCGACCTTTGCCGGGCGGCCGCGCACGTACAGGGCGCTGGCCTGGTCCTTGGAGCGATCGACAAACTCGTCGAACCCCTTGCCGAAGGCCCGGAGATCGGTATAGAGGATGGTGATGTCTTCGACCTCCGGGTCGTGGTCCCGGATCAGCATCGAGTCCTTGACCGCATTCATGCAGCAGAAACGACTACAGTAAGGCCGGCCACCCTCGCCGCGGGCGCCGACACATTGAATGAACACGATTCGCCGCGGCGTTTCGAGATCCGAGGGCCGCACGACGTGGCCCTGGGTCACGCCCGAAGCGTTGAGCATGCGTTCGAGTTCGAGGCTGGTGATGACGTTGGGCAGGCGGCCGTAGCCGTAATTCCCGAGCTTCCGTGCGTCGAACTCCTGGAAGCCAACCGCGACCAGAATCGATCCGACGTCGATATCGGTTTCGACCGGCAGCATGTCGAAGTCGATGGCGTCGACATCGCAGGCTTCGAGGCAGTGTCCGCAGGGCAGGATGTTGGGAGGGTAGTTGGGGTCTTGCTTGCGCTTGTAGGCCTCCATCTTCTCGAGGCGTCGTTTCTGTCGCTTCGTCAGATGACTGAGGAAGTTGAGGCACGCCTCGGGCTCGATGATGTACGCCGCGGGTTCCGACTGCGGGAAAGGACGATAGATGGCCTTGCGAGCCTTGAGCCCGACGTCGAACTCGTTGCCACCGATCTGCGGACAGCGATCGACACACAGCCCGCATGCAACGCACTTGTCCTCATCCACGTAGCGCGGGTTCTTACGGACCCGCACCTCGAAGTCGCCCGGCTCGCCTTCGCAACCGATGACCTCTGCGTTGGTGATGACGTCGATCAGAGGATGCCGACCGGCATCCATGGCCTTAGGCCCGAGAATTCATATGGCGCAGTCCATGGTGGGGAAGGTCTTGTCGAGCTGGGCCATACGACCGCCGAGCGCCGGGCCCTTTTCGACCAGCGTCACCGGTATCCGGGCGTTTGCCAAATCGAGCGCCGCCTGGATGCCGGCAATAGATCGGAAGAGCGTCGTGTAGGGAAAGAGTGTAGATCTCGGTGGTCG
>CBDTWX010000089.1:0-14401 GCA_965364305.1 uncultured Thermoanaerobaculia bacterium | reverse complement strand
TGTTACCTATGTCCCTAGAACAATCCGTTACCTATGTCCCTGGCCGTTCGGGGCATTGGTCACCGGCAGGTGCCAGCTCAAGCCGACAGGTGCAATGATCATTCGCAGGGGCAGCGCCAGGTATCAGCGGTAGCGGCCGCGTCGGCGTCGGCGGACACTACCGTTTACGACCACTACGAAAGCCCGAACGCCGTCTCAAGGTGTCATTCTGAGGGAGCCCGGCGACCGAAGAATCTGGGTGGGTGGTTTTTCGCCTCTGCGTTTCTTTGAGCGGATGGCGGATCCAGCAGCCAGCAGAGAGCATCCTGCATCGGGTGCGTCGGGCTTTCACGGATCTCGCTGCCGCCGCTGATTCTGATGCTGGCGCTGCCGTTGGATTTCCCTATTCAATCGGAAGATATGCTCTACTGCCCACCCACGGAGGATGCATGGAATCCAAGAACTCGGCGCTGCTTTTCGCCCGAATGCTCGTGATCGGAATACTCGTCGCGGCTTGCGCCTTCGCGTGCGCCCCACCACCACCGGATGAGGCCGACACGGCCACGCCCAGAATCATCGTCTTTGTCCACGGAGCGTGGGGCGGCGGCTGGCAGTTCCACAAGGTGCAGCCCCTGCTCGAGGCGGCTGGCCACAGGGTTTCCCGGCCCACCATGACCGGGCTCGGGGAACGTTTCCACCTCGCCGGACCGGAGGTCGGGCTTTCGACCCACGTCGAGGACATCGTCAATCACCTTGAGTTCGAAGGTCTCGAGGAGATCGTCCTGGTCGGCCACAGCTACGGAGGCATGGTCATCGCCGGAGTCGCCGAACAGGTCCCACACCGAATCGCCCAGATGGTCTACATTGACGCCATCGTCCCTGACGACGGAGATTCGGTCGCGAGTCTGTTCGGCGACGCCATCGACAGCATGGTCACGGCTGAGGTCGACGGCGCTGAAGAGTGGCAGTTGGTTCCGGTGTGGGTGGAGGAGGGCCAAAAGCCCCCGGTCGACGTGCCGCAGCCGTTGCTGACCTTTACCCAGATCATCGAGATCTCGAACCCAGAGGCCGTTGCCATTCCGGCGACTTTCATTCACACCATTGAAGCCGGCAAACCCGAGGATGATTTCGACCTCTTCGCCGACCGTGCCCGGCAACGCGGATGGGAGGTTGTCGAGATGGGGGGCAGTCACAATCCGCAGTGGTATCAGCCCGAGAAATTCACGGAGGTCTTGCTGCAGGTCATCGAAAAATGATGAAATTCTGGATACCTGAACGTGCAGGTGAGACGCCTGCACCACAAAGATCGGGTTCAGGCGTGTGGTGCAGCCGTCTCGTATGGACAGTCGGAATGTTCATGAGCGGGACATCGCAGGTTCTTACTGACGCTTGATCCAGTCGGCCAACAAAGGGAGCCACTGGGCCGTGCCGTCCTCGGCCCGACCGGGGCCGAATCCGTGGCCGCCCTTGGCATAGAAATGCACCTCGACCTCCTGACCGACCGCGGCCAGAGCATCGGCGTAGACCTCGGATTCGGCGATCGGCACAACGTCATCGTCGTATGCGTGCAGCAAAAACGCTGGCGGCGTCGACTCGTCCACGTGATCCACGAGAGAGTACTGGTCCTTTTCCTGATCGGTCATTGGACGATGGAAGAGTGTCTCTTCGAGCCATTTTTGGTTCTCTGATCCCAATGTCGTGACCGGATAAATCAAGGCCGAAAAATCCGGGTTCTCTGCATCGACTTGCGATGTCAACACACTGACAGCCGTTGCAAGATGTCCTCCAGCCGAAAAGCCCATGATCCCGACTTTTTCGCTATCGAAACCGTACTTTTCGGCCAAGGACCTCATCAGACCGACCGCCCGACGGGCGTCGGCCATCGGCACGAGGTGGGGCTGGTCGGATGCCTCTTTCAACGGCAGTCTGTATTTCAAGACGGCAGCCGTGATCCCGCTTGAAGACAGGAACCCGGCTATCTGTCGCCCTTCGGCCTCGATCGACTCCAGCACGTAGCCCCCGCCGGGCAGGATGATCATCGCGCGGCTCGAGTTCTCCCCCATCGCTGGATACACTTCGAGGGTGGGATGGGTGACGTTGTGTACGCACGGAACCCCCCACGATTCTTTGACATATTCTTCAAGAAAATGATCCTTATAATATGGAGGTTTACCGGGCCAAATATCGAAGATTTCTTCTGCAAATATAGGGTCCACAATGAACAACGAAATCATGCATATGAAAACCTTCATCAGAACCTCGAATATTGTGAATATATTCGCCCTATTCGGTCACGAAAACAGATCCACGGCGCGAGCATCGTTTTCGGATTCTACCGCAGGTGGGTGGCCGCGGCGGGTCCTCCCCAGCAGTTCGGCATACTGGAATTCTGTTATTTTGAGGTCACCGGTGCCGTGCCCACGCCACATCATCTCGTGATCGCCGGATGAAAGCACCTGGGGGGAACCATGCTTCGGTTCGTGTCATTCGTCAGTGTTCTCGCGCTTTCCTTTCTGGCCTGTGACGGTGGCTCGGGCAAGGGGTCCCAGCGGATGGAGGGTGGACTTCCAGCGGAAGCGGCGCAAGCCGCTTCGCTGATTCACTCGGATCTTCTCCGCGAAATGGTCACCCGTCTGGCGGCCGACGAGATGGAAGGCCGGGGCCCAGGTACCGATGGAGACCGGAAAGCGCGCGCCTATCTCGCTCAGCGTCTGGGGCGTGCGGGTTACCGGCCAGCATTCGCCGGCGGGAGCTGGGAGCAGCCCGTTTCGATCGTCGGCGTGACAACCGATCTGCCAGAGCGCTGGATCTTCCGCGACGACGACGGCCGGGAGATTTCCTTCGCACGGTGGGAGGAGTACATGGGCGCATGCGGTCGTCAGCAGCCGGAAACGGTGATCGAGGATGCCGGGCTGGTGTTTGTGGGGTATGGCATCCACGCACCCGAGGAAGACTGGGACGATTTCAAGGGCGTCGATCTCGAGGGAAAGATGCTGCTGATGCTCAACGACGATCCAGAGTGGGACCAGGCGCTCTTCGCCGGCGAGCGCAAGCTCTACTATGGTCGCTGGACCTACAAGTACGAGAGTGCCGCCCGGCAGGGTGCGGCCGGGGCGATCATCATCCACACGACACCGTCGGCGGGTTACCCGTGGCAGGTCGTCCAGACCTCGTGGAACGGCGAGCAGTTCGACGTCCCAGCCGCTGACGAGCCACGAATCGGAATCCAGGCGTGGTTGACCGAAGAGGCCGCAAGCCGGCTGGTCGAGGCCGGAGGCCACGATCTCGACACGCTCTTCGAGGCGGCGCGGAGCAGAGAATTCCGCCCGGTGAGCCTGGGCGTCTCGACATCTTTGAATCTGAAGGCAACAATTCGACGAACCGAAACTGCCAACGTCGCGGGTATCCTCCGCGGGTCGGACCCCGAAACGGCGGACGAGGTCGTCATCGTTTCGGCCCACCACGATCACTTCGGGCTCGGAGAGCCCGACGCGAACGGCGATCGGATTTACAACGGCGCGCTCGACAACGGCGCCGCCATGGCCTCGGCACTGGCCATCGCCGAGGCATTCTCGGCCCTCCCCGAACCGCCTCGGCGGAGCGTGATGTTTCTCTTCGTGGCAGCCGAGGAGCAGGGTCTGCTCGGTTCGAAGTACTTCGCCGCCAATCCGACGGTGGCTCCCGGGAAGATCGCGGCCAACATCAACTTCGAGCTCGGCAACATCTGGGGACGCACCAGGGACGTCACGATATTCGGAAAGGGCAAATCCACCCTCGAGGACCTCTTGGAGACCGCAGCCGCCTCCCAGGGTAGGTATGTCACGGCGGAGAAAACCCTCCGCGCAGGTTGGTACTACCGATCGGATCAGTTCAGCTTTGCACGGATCGGAGTACCCGCCATCTGGTTCAAATCGGGGACCGACTTCATCGATCGACCCGAGGGATGGGGTGAGGCGCGCCACGCCGAGTGGATCCAGAACACCTACCACCGACCGACCGACGAAGTCGACGAGAGCTGGAATTATGACGGCATGGTCGAGGACACTCTGCTCGCCTTCGACCTTGCATTGACTGTAGCCAACGCCGACCGGATGCCGACCTGGTACCCGGGTGACGAGTTCGAGGATGAACGGCGGAGGGCTTTGGAGGAGGTCGCCGAATGAGTTTCCGAACCATCACCGTCATCGTCCAGCTCGGTCTTCTCTGCGCAGCTTCCGTCTCTGCAGGACAACGAAACGGAGAGGAGATTCGTGACCATGTGCGGCGTTACCGCTCGCACAACGAGGTCAAGATCGTCAACGAGCTGGCGGCACTGGTCGCGCTTCCCAACACCGCAACCGAGCTCGCGGACATGGAGGCCAACGCCGCCCATCTGACTGGTCTCCTCGAGGCGCGCCGCTTCGACGTCGAACTGCTCAGGGCCGAAGGCGGACCACCGGCGGTTTTCGGACGACGCCCGAGCGAGGGAGCAGGGCTCACGGTTGTCTTCTACGCGCACTACGACGGTCAGCCGGTGGTGCCGGAGCTGTGGTCGACGGACTCTTTCGAGGTCGTGATTCGCAAGGGGCGGCTCGAGGCCGGCGCCGAGCAGGTTCCGCTCGCCGAGCTGCGGGCGCCCATCGATCCCGAGTGGCGCCTCTACGGCCGCTCGACCTCGGACGACAAGGTTTCGATCGTGGCACTGCTGACCGCGATCGATGCCCTCGACGCAGCAGGGATCGCGCCCAGCGTCAACATCAAGCTCGTCCTCGACGGCGAGGAGGAGCGAGGTTCTCCGCACATCGCCGAGATCCTCCGCGCCAATCGCGACCTCCTCGCCGCCGATCTCTGGATCTTCTGCGATGGCCCGATGCATCAAACGCGGCTACCGCAGGTGGTCTTCGGCGTGCGCGGCGTGACCTCGGTACACATCACAATGTACGGTGCGGCGGTCGGTCTTCACTCCGGGCACTACGGCAACTGGGCACCCGACCCCGGCATGCAGCTGGCACGTCTGATCACCTCGATGCGCGACGCCGACGGCAACCTCCTGGTTCAGGGAATCGAGGAGCTAATACGTCCGCTGGGAGAGACCGCCGCGGCGGCGATTGAGGATTCGCCACCGGTCGACCGACAGCTCCGCAACGACCTCGCCCTCGCTTGGACGGAAGGCCAACCGGCGCCGCTCGCCGAGAGGATCACCCGTCCGGCAATCAATCTGCTCGGCTTTTCGGTGGGGCAGGTTGGCGCCAAAGCCAAGAACGCCATCTCCCCGCAGGCCAGGGCCGTGGTGAGCTTCCGCCTCGTGCCGGATGTCACGCCCGACGCCATCCGCTCCGCGGTCGAAAAGCACGTCCGCGACCAGGGGTTTTACATCGTGTCCGAAGAGCCCGACGAGGAGGTCCGGCGCAACCACGCCAGGGTCGTGCGGCTCGAGTGGAAGAAGGGCTACCCGGCTCTGGCGACCGACATGGACCTGCCGATATCGAAGGCCATCGCGCGAATCGTTGACGAGGCTGTCGAGGGGCCGATCGTGCTCACCCCCAGCCTTGGAGGCAGCCTCCCGCTCTACATCTTTTCCGAGATCCTCGACGAACCACCGATCGTGGTGGTGCCGATCGCCAACCACGACAACAACCAGCACGCGCCGAACGAAAATCTCAGAATCAAGAACCTCTGGCAAGGGATCGAGATCTATGCCGCCCTGATGGCGGGTCTGTAGCCTGTAAAACCTCTTGGGTTCCCTGGGCGCATTTCGACGAGGACGCAGCGCCCGTGTCATTGGGGGATTCATGAACCACTTCGGTGTACGGATTCCGTGGGTAGCACTTGTCGTCGGGTCGATGATTGTCGCTCCAGCCAGGGCGTCGGCCGAAGACATCATCGCGGCGGCCAAGGGCGGCCGCCTCGAGAGGGTTCAGTCGCTCATCGAGGGGGACCCAAAGCTGGTCGAGGTCACCGGAGCAGCGGTGTCTGAAGTGCCATACGACGGGAGCACAAGAGTGGCCGTCCGGTCTCGCCGCAGTCGTACGCCCCGAGGAGGGCGTCGGATGCGAGGCCTGCCACGGCCCCGGGTCGTCCTATGTCGCTCGGGAGGTTATGAAGGACAGCAAGCGCTTTGCAGAGAACGGCGGCATCATTCCGGATGAGCTCACCTGCCGGCAGTGCCATCGCGACGAGAATTTCACCTTTGCCAAGTGGTGGCCGAAGATCGAGCACTCCGGCGACTGAGCCCTCAACCCGAGCGACTCAGCGGCAGTCGATGCCGGTCGATCCAGTAGGCCCGGATCACGAGCAGCCACTGTGCCTGCGCGACCCACGCCAGACCGGTCACCGAGGCCGGCGGGGCGCCGAACAGGTTTCTGAAGTACACCAGGAGCAGAAAGCCGACCAGCGACCACAGTGCATAAGACCCGATCCGATCGGCGGCACGGGTCGTGCGGAGATAGAGGAAGACCCCAACCGAAAAAGGCCGAGCTCGACCACAAGGGTTGCCGGCAGCGAGCTCCACAGACCAAGACCGACCCGGGTCGCTCCTCCCGGGACCAGCGGAAGATCCGGCCGATGAGTCAAGGCGTCCAGCACCCAGTGGCTGAGCACCGCCAAACCGCAGATCCAGGCCCCTTTCGGATATCGCTTCAGCAGGAGGCATGCGCCGGCAAAGACGACGGCCCACATCAGCACCGCTGCCAGGCTGTGGGTGATGGGAGAGTCGGTGAAATCGAGAGGCGTGACGGTCGTGATGCCGGGCGCGATCCTCACTGTCTCGAGCCCCATGAGGAGCAACGAGGGCCACAGGAGATCGGTGAACTGGGCGGCCAGGAACAGCGTTCCGAGCGAGGTCTTTGGTGCAGCCGCCTTGGCTCCGAACCCGACTCCGAAATGACCGAGGAACATATCGAAAAATCTTTTCGCGGACGGATGGAACTCGTTCAACAAGAGCCACGATCAGTGGTTCGTGATTCCAGCAACAGGATACAGCGGCTGCGACAGCATCCAGGGGCCGCGGTAGCTGACAGCGGCAATTTTCGGCGTCTGGGTCAGTCGTCAACGGCAGGTGCAGCGACAGCGTCAGAGCTTAGCGTCGGCGCCGGAAGCCGCGGCGGAGACCGTCTCGAACGTCTCATCACGAGATCGAACGGAGCAGCCGCCAACGCTGTCGCTGTCGCGGACGCTGACACTGCCCACCCGCCCGCGGGCCCTGAAGGACCCGCCTAGCCCGGACTATTCACCAATCTTCGGCTGCAAGGCCCGATGCACCGCACCCAGCGCCGTTTTCTCGCCTCGGGGTGCTCGACGTACTGTCACGTACGCCTCCGCGCCCCTCGGGTCGAAAACGACCCTGGGCACGTCACCTCGAACCTTTCGCTTCGAACGCTGGTGAATAGTCCGGGCTAAAGTTCTCCGGTTGAGATGTCGGTTCCGGATTTGTGGATCTCACCGCTGGATCAGGGGATTGTCGCGGTCCAGACGGTCGCGTCGCCGGTTTCGAACCCGTCTCCGAAGACGGTCGACCCGTGCACCTTGGCCACGCCGAAGTCCGTTCCACCTGAAGCCACATCCACCCGCCCGACGAGAAAAACACCCCCAGTCGGCGGAACGGCGAGACCCGACAGTTCATCCTCCGCACCACCGAGGTCGAAGCTCACCGTCATCGTACCCGAGCTGCCAAAGGTCTCGTCGAGGTTTCCGCTTGAATCGAATCGTGCAACGCCAAAATCCTGGTCGCCGTTGGGACCATCCACCTGTCCAGCGACCACGATCCGTCCGTCCGGCTCGAGGGCCACCCCATAGGCGACATCCCGCTGCGCGCCGCCCTGATCAAAATCCTCGGTGGTCTTGCCGTCCCCCGAGAAAGCACTGTCCAGAACTCCGTCCGTACCGAGCCTGACGACCGCAAAGTCCCAATTCGCACCGTCCTTCTCGGCCCCGCCTGCGAGCAGGATCTTGCCATCGCTCTGGAGGGCGAGGGCGAAAGCCAGGTCGACCGCATCGCCCACGAGATTGAATGCGACCCTCGCGAGACCGCCGGTTCCGAAGGTCGTATCGGTGATGCTGCTCGACAACAGGCGCACCACCCCCATTTCCACGTTGCCCCAACCAATGGTGACCGGACCCGCAAGCAGGATCTCTCCGGTCGGCTGGACCGCCATGCCGAAGACCTCCTCGTCGTTCGAGCCACCGAGATCGAAGAAGACCACCCGGATACCGTTCAGCCCAAAACTGGGGTCGGGGTCGCCACCCGATGTCAGCCGAAGAACGCCGAAATCATCGTTGCCGACCGACCCGTCGACCCCTCCGGCCACCAGGATCTTGCCGTCATCCTGGAGGGCAACTGTTCGAGGTGTGTCGTTCTTGACACCACCGAGATTGAAATCGAAGGTGGTCATGCCGCCGCTGCCGAAGGTCGGGTCCAGATCCCCGTCGGCCTCGAGCCGCACGATCCCGAAGTCGATGTTTCCTTTCTTCCCGTCCACCGGCCCGACGATCACGATCGCCCCGTCCGGCTGGATCGCGACCGCCGTGGCCGAGTCGGTGAAAGAGCCCGAGAGATTAAAAGGAATGATACTTTTCCCATCGCCGCTGAAGGTGGGGTCGAGATCACCGTCAGGCTCCAGCCGCAACACCGCAAAATCGATGTCGAGGCCGAGCGTTTCGGCGCCGCCGACGACGACGATCTTTCCATCCCGCTGGACTGCCACAGCATGGGCGTTGTCGGTCCCGCCGGGAACCAGGTCGAACGGGATGACCACCTTGCCGCCGATGCCGAAGGACGTATCGAGGGTCCCCTGCTCGGCGGCGCTAACAAACCCAAACCCACCGGCCGCCGCGAGGATCAATACCACCAAGAACACAACAGCCAATCTTCCGCAGCGGATCATTGTGAGTCCCCTCTGCCAAGGTCGAGTTCTATTCCCGGTCGGATGTGCGGCGCGGGAGGCGTATTCGCTGCAAATCATCCGACCGTGGTCACCCCGACTGTCTGTTCTGAGCTTTCTATCCAGCCCATCATACTCGTCTGAGAAAACCATGTACATGCCCGATATATCAGTCCGCACAAGAAATGTGGGACTCCCGGCACTGATGAGCCAGTCACCGCCCTACCACCACGGCACCCTCGCCGCGGGCACAACCGTGGTCTCGCCGACCGCGGGAAGTTCGAACGGCTTGTATACGCCTTCATCCCACTGCAACCACACCAACGACGGATGCTCGAGGTCGACATCGAAACTGAAGGAAACGTCGTCTGCCCGACCGTCCTCCGAGACCGCGAGGATTTCGACGATGATGCCGCCGTATTCGATCCGTTCACCGACCTCGAAGGGCGTGGTGTCGCGATAGAGGAAATCCAGCATCTGGCAAAAGTGGAGAGGGTTGAACGCCGGCTGGGTCTCCTCGTCGCCGGGCCGTGGGCTGCCCGGCGTGGCGAGATAGCCTCCGGCGGGCCGGATGTTCAGCACGTCGGTCGTGGGGCGGGAGACGATCATCGGGTGGATGCCTGAGGCGAGGGTCAGTGTGCGACCGGGCACGTTGCGGCCCTGCAGGCCCTGGATCAAAGGGCTGTAGACCGAGACGAAGGCCGACGGAGCATTGACAATCACGACAACCTGGTCAGTCACTCCAGGATGGGTGGGCAGGGATCGCGCGGCGGGCTCGATGAAGTCGCCGACCATTCGCACCTTCGACGACGCCATCGCCAGTCCGAGGGGAGCAAGGGCGACATGGATGACGACCATCAGCCAGAAAAACGCGAGGTAGGGCAACCGTTGGGCGCGGCCGCTCGGTACCCAATCGGCGCCGGTGCGGACCGCCGTCATGAGCTGCGCCAGCAGGCCCATGCCGCCGAAGCTGGCGAAGAACAACAGCCGATCGTCGGGAAAGGTCGCGCAGGCCGGCACCAGGGACAGCACCATACCCAGGGCGAAGAACCTCGCAATTGCGTTTCGTCTGAGAAGGGGTAGCAGTAAGAGGACGATCACAAGGACCACCCCGACCGCCACCACCCAGAGAACCTGCCCGGCCTTTTCCGACAGCATCAGCTGGAGGTTGGAGGGAAGCCCCCACAGACCGGAGAAGAGCAGCGGGGCACGTTCGAACGCCGCCCGGGCAAAGAGGATCGGATCGGCTCCGGGGTCGATGTAGACAGCCGAGCCGTTGGTACCAAAGCCCAGAGACCTGTAGGCCACCCACCATGCCACGCCGACGGCTCCCGACGGAACCAGCGCAACGATGCGGCGCCGCCAGGTGCCGGGATCGAGGAAGAGCGCGTATGCGAGGAGGTATCCACCGGCGGCGAGGGCGATCTCACCGCCGAGCAGACCCGCGAGAAGCGCCAGGGGGCCGATGATTGCGCCAGCGCGCCAGCCGTCGCGCCGCCACCGGTCGTGAGCGATGAGGGCCAGCAACCCGAAGAAGACGCCGATGCTGGCGTTGCGGTTGGCAATCCAAACCGCCGGCAAGCCGTGGGCGTCGTCAAGTGCGAAGAGCAGCCCCGCCAGGCCCGCCACCCAGGCGGGGAGGAGCAGGCGGCGGTAGAGCAGTGCCGCGGCGGCGATGGCCCCGGCAAACCACAGCAGGGATTGGATATGCATCAACCAGGGCAGCCGAGGCCAGATTCGAAAATCGATCCAATGGGTGATCCCGGTCAGGGGCCGGAAGAAAGCCAGCTTGAGCTGCGGATGGATCCACCACGGCACCCCGCCGGCCGAGATCAAGCTCCGGTTGACCTCTTCGTCGCCTCTGATGAAAGCAAAGAGCTCACCCGAAGGACGCGACCAGGCCCGATCGGGCGGGTCCTCCATCAGCATCAGCTGAAAGACGTAGTCGTCGACCTGCAGCCCAAGCCACAGCGATGGTAGACACAGAACGACCGCAGCCACCGTCACGAAGAAGGGCAGGTGACGATGCCCGAGGAATCGCTGAAGCTTGGATTTCTGGTCCATGGCCGTCTCTTCTACTTTGTCATACCGTGCAGTCATTTCGGGTCGATTCACCGATCGCTGACGACGGCGCGCCGTCGAGAGAGACCTGTGATAGCCTGACCGTACTGCGAACATCCCAGGAGGTAGCCGATGCCTCGACCGACTGTGATGCGTGTCGTATCCCTCGTGGCGGCGATCGTGTGCTCCCTCCCGGCACCGCCCTCCGCAGCCGCGAGCCGGGCGGCGTCGGACGAACCCGGCGCGTGCCGGATCGTGCCACCGGAGGCGGTCCTGGCCCTGTCTCCGGTGACCGATGGCGGAGGGAAGGCATCCGGACCGCCGGGGTTGATCGCACTCGAGATCGGCAACCAGTCACCAACCGTCGGCACGGTCGAGCTGACTGCAACCGTGTTCACCGAGCATGGTCTGCACTCGATCCCGGTCGAGAGCAAGCTGGAGCTGGCGCCCGGGGCTTCCGCCGAGGTTTCGATCCCCTTCGACAGTCTCGACCTGCCGCCCGCAACGCTGAAAGCGCCGGGTCTGCTGACCTTCACCGGTGAGATCGTCTTCCCCGACGGCCGCCACCGGCGTCTCGACAATCCGCTGGTGTTGGAGCTCGCACGGAACGGCGGAGAGTGGTCGGTCCGACCCGTCGGAAGCTCGACTGGAACGCTGGAATCACCGGCCGCCGCAGTGGTCACTTGGAGAGCGGAAGATGGCGGTTGGCGCTCCCCGCTCGACGGCCCACCGGACCCGCGTGCGATGGCGCGCGGTGTGCAACCCGTCGAGAAGAAACAGGCCCCGATGTACCCCCTGAAGTTCTGCGTCAGGGTGGTCTCCACGTACGTTGATGCCGGCGTTGGTGAGGATTTCTGGACCAGCCCTAACCCCACTGCGCGTGCAGCGCGCGGCCATCACGCCTACGTGTGGCGGGACTCCACCTTGACCAGCCCGATCTTCGACGGCTGGCTCGGCGACGGCTTCGGCGCCGACGATCCCGGGCTCGCCTGTACGACCGAGATGAGCGGGTACTTCGATGATGCTCACCAGTACTTCATCCGCGTCGACTCGCGGGCCCGGGTCCAGGACAACTACATCTACGCTTCCGACGTCGCCGACAATCTCATCAAGACCCATACGGTGTCGGCCGGGAACCGCACCTTCGGGACTTTTACCGTCGATGTCAGCCCGACCGACGAGGAGTTCGATGTCTCCATGGCCGGTGCGTACGCCATCTACCGGCACGCCGGGGGCATGACCCTGAGGACCTACAACTTCAAGACCAACTACTCGGGCAGTAACCACTTCAGCCGCAGCGAAGATCGCATCTACATCACCGCCACCACGGTGCACAAGAAGTTCATCCTCATTCACGAGGCCGGTCACGCCATGGGCGACTTCGGCACCGGCAACAACAATTTCAAGCTCGTCGATCTCGACTGTGAGGACTTCGACGGCTCGCCGTTCGGCTGCCCCGCCGCAGGCGGCAGCCACTCGATGGGAAGCAAGGAGTTTTCGAAGTGCGGCCTGGGCGAGGGCTGGGCGCATTTCTACGCCGCCGACGTCTTCAACGACCACGACGAAACGGACTGCTGGTTCCACTACTACAAGAACGAGTTCGGCGACGATTCGACGCCGACGGTGAGCTGCGAGGCGGCCAACGGCGACTTCGTGCTGCGTATCATGGAGAGCAACTGCGATCCACCGTACGGCGGCTACGGCTCGGAGCTCGACTGGCTGCGGGCGCTGTGGGATCTTCACACCGATGCGACGGACTCCCCCGGCTTCACGGAGATCCTGCAGTGGATGGACGCGGCCTCTTCGTGGGGTCGGCTCGACGCCTACGACCAGATCGATCGCGAGGCCGACATCATCGGCGGGCGATTCGACAGCATCTGGGACACCGTCAAGTCGTGGAACGGGATCGACTGGCCGATCGGAATCATCTTCTCCGACGGCTTCGAGTCGGGCGATACGTCTCTCTGGTCGACACCCTGAGCAGACCGACCGGTCCTCGTCGGCGCCGTTGCGGTCTTCAGAACATCAGCGAGTCGCTCTATTCGGTGACCGTCGCCGACCACGCGCCTGTGGTCCCGTCCTCGAAGCCGTCCACGAAGATGTACGGGCTTCCGATCGTGTCCACGTCTATTGCGCTGTTGTCGCTCGGATCGCGCTCGGTGGTCCCGGCCGGCACCGTGGCGGTTGCCGTGTTCGAACACGTACCCGTGATCCCAACCACGGTGCATGTGGCGGTGTAGGTCACGACCGCTCCAGCCGGGAGATCCGCGGTATCGACGATGTCGCCCGTACCGGAAGCGGTGCAGCTGGCTCCCAGTGTAGGAGTGCAGACCCAGGTGCAGTCGCCAAGCTCGGCCGGGAAGACATCGCTGACCGAGACCCCGAGCACGTCGCTCGGGCCCGGGTTGGTGACTTCGATGGTGTAGACCGTCGGAGCACTCCAGATGACCCCCACGGTACCGTTACTCTTGCTGACCGCGAGATCGACCTCCGGGGTCAGGGTGTCGGTGTCGGTAGCGGAGTTGTTGGCCGCCACCGGGTCGTCCCAACCCATGGGCGATGTGATCGTAGCGGTGGTGGCCAGGGTACCCGCGGCGGATGGATCGACGGTGCAGGAGACGCTGTATGCGGCCGCGCCACCGACGGGCAGGTCCACAGTGTCGTCCAGATCCCCCGCCACCGGACCGGCGGTACAGGTCGCGCCGCCCGAAGGGGAGCACATCCAGTTGCACGCCGACAGCGAGGAGGGGAACACCTCGGTGACCACGGCTCCGACTGCATCATCGGGTCCGGCATTGTTGGCCGCAATGACCGTGGCTGTGTACGGGTCACCGGGGACCGCGGTGGTCTGAAAATCGTCGTTGGAGATCTCCAGGTCGGAGACCACGATCGCCGATCCGAAAACGTAGGC
Organism: uncultured Thermoanaerobaculia bacterium; assembly: GCA_965364305.1. GTDB lineage: Bacteria > Acidobacteriota > Thermoanaerobaculia > Thermoanaerobaculales > Sulfomarinibacteraceae > Sulfomarinibacter. The sequence goes on along the minus strand of CBDTWX010000089.1, from coordinate 592 downwards.
AGCGCCGGTATTTGTGTAGTAATCCGAGAGGTCCGTGTAAGGCGCCCCGATGAACACGGTGTCGCCTTCGATCGCCACCGACTTTCCGAACTGGCCTGCGTCCGGATCGTCAGACACTATCTTGTACCAGGGGAGCCAGAGACCGCCGCTGCGTGAAAAGGCGTAGGCAGCGCCGATGACGCCGACCACCGCAAAATCACCCCGAACGGCGATGGAGGCGGCGTAAAAACCGTCGCCAGGCACCCACTCGGTGAGCTCCTGGGGCGCTCCCCAAACAGAGCCGGAACGGGCGAAGGCGTGGACCACATGCTCACCGTCGGAAACCATGCAGGTGTCACCGTCTAACGCCACCTTTTTCCCGAAGTGGGTGTCCTCGATGAGGACCGTCGTCTGGAGTCGAGCCTGCTGACTCCAGGTGGTGCCCGAGCGGGTGAACACGTACGCGGCGCCGGCGTTGTCGACACCCCCGGTGTCGTGGCTTTGCGAGGTCGCCACGAGAGTCTCGCCGGACAGGTCGACTGCCAAGCCGAACCAGTCGTATTCCACCGTGTCGTCACCGATGAGAACCGCCTGCTCGCTCCAGGTCGTCCCG
>CBDTWX010000088.1:0-14443 GCA_965364305.1 uncultured Thermoanaerobaculia bacterium | reverse complement strand
GAATTCGGAATTCGGAATTCGGAATTTCCGCCCACCCTGCCTCAGAAAACCAGGGGAAGATCGGGGCGCTTTCCTAGCCCTTGATCCTCGATAGGAAATCGAGGTCCCTGGGTGCGACGACCTCGATCGGGCGATCGGCGATGTAATCTTCGAGCAACGGCGCCGCTCTTGCGGCGCTGATGATGATTGCACGCCCGGCCCCGCGGTCTGCGAGCGCGGCCGCCATTTCTCGCCCGACCGACGCCGCGATCGGGATCGAACCTGGTTCACAACGCACGAGGATCTCGTGAACGCCATCGTCGATCACGAAGTCGAAGCCCGACGACTCTCTTTGCATCCGTGAAACGGCTGACCGATGCCGCTTTTCAAGGAGAGACGCCACCTCTTCGAGGAAACTCGGCTCCGACAGGGCCGCCCACTCATCCTTGCCGACCGGTCGTGGCATCCGAGCAGCGATTTCTCGCTGATGCTCGGCGACGGCCTTCTGGTAGGCGAGACACGCCCGCAGCCTGGGGAAACGCCGGCACAGCCAATGCTCCTCGGCGGCCTCGGTTGCGCACAACACCAGCATCAGCACCGGGAGCAGGAGAATCGATCCTGCGGCCAGTGCAACCAGGGTGAAGAAGACGGCCGCCGGCCACGAGTCCCCGGCTCGGAGGACGGCGACAAAGACGACCCCGGCCGCGAGCAGATACGACCCGAGGAGAAACTTCGGGCGATGGTTCGCGACAAAGAAGCAAGGCGCTTGTTCCAGATCCTCTCGGGTGATCCCGAAGTCCTCGATCTGCGGCCCCTCAGAAATCGCCCACACCGGCACCTCCCGCAATCCCCCTCTCTACAAAGGTATATCGGGATTGAACGCGCCGCCAGTCGCCGATCGTTCTATTCTGCGACCGGTTCGTCTTTTTCGGTCTTTTCCGGCTCCTTGGGCATCGGTTTCCGCGGAAGCATCTCGTCGCGGTTGGCGGCGTGGTAGATGAACGAGGCCAGGATCACCGCAGTCTTCTTGAGGTCCTCCGGATTGAGGTGATCGTAGGCATCCACATTCGAGTGGTGGGTGCGGGACATATAGTCCATGGGGTCCTGGATGAACTGAAAACCCGGAACGCCAACCCAGTCAAACGGCTGGTGATCCGTACCACCCGTTTTTTCCATCGTCACAGTGTCCGCGCCGAGGTCGGAAAAGGGCTCGAACCACGCCTCGAAGATAGGAACGACCGCCGCGTTTTCCTCTGCATAGATGCCCCGAATCTGACCGCCGCCGTTGTCGATGTTGAAATAGACCGAGACCATTGAGTGCCCGGTCAGGGGTTCGATGGGCCAGGTCCGTTCCCGGGCCCAGGTCGGCAACGCGAGCTGCTCCGGGTCGGTCGGTTCGGGTCGGGTGGCGAGATGGCGCTCGACGTAGTCCCTCGAACCCATGTACCCCTGCTCCTCACCACTCCACAGCGCGGCGCGGATGGTCCGACGGGGTTGGAGACCGGCATCCTTGATGATGCGCAACGCCTCCATGACAATGGCGCAGTTGCCGCCGTTGTCGGTGGCACCGGTCCCGGTGTGCCAGGAGTCGAGATGACCGCCGACCATGACGAATTCGTCGGCAAGATCCGACCCCGGCAGGTCGGCGATGGTGTTGTAGGCCTTCGGGTCATCCTCGAACCATCGCACCGCGACTTCGATCTCGAGCTCGGGCTCGATGTCCCTGTCCAACATTCGGATCAGTCGGTTGTACTGCGCGGTCGCCATCGTCAGCGCGGGGATTCCTATCGGCACCTCATCCGAACGCTTCGAAGAGCTTCCTGTCACTCGCACAACCCCGTTGTCCCGGGAGCTCGGTTCGATGGTGGCAACAACACCCTCTTCTTCGTAAAAGGCGGCCAGTTTCTTCCAGAACTCGTACCTCTTCAATCTCCGCTTGCGCCAATCGCCCCAACCCCGGTCACCCGGGACGTCGTAGACCTCGAGCTCTTCGAGGCGGCCCTCATCCAGTCGCCTGAAGAGGTCGGCATCCACCTGTTCCGGTTTCTGAGCTTTCTCCGAAAGAACGATCGCCCCCTGGAGCTTCCCGCTCCACTTCTCCAGATCTTCTTCAGATTCGAGCTGAGCGCGGACCACGCGCCCTCGAACCGGGCCCTCGGTGCCGGGCGACCACGCCTCGGGCAGGGCCTCGAGGGGCTGTACGTAGGGCTCGACCATACGAATCTGGACCCGCTCCACCATCCAGCTCTTTCCGAACTCGTAGTCCTCGAGCCAGCTCGTCAATCCCCACTCCTCGAAGGTGGCTCTGGCCCACTCGTGGGCCTCCAGAGACTGCGGCGTGCCGGTCAGACGCGGCCCCACCCCTTCGGTGAGCTGCCACGCGAGATCCATCACCTGCGAGTGACGAAAACCCTCATTTCGAATCTTCGTCACTGCGCCGAGATCGACGATCTCCCCCGCCTGGGTATTCGAAGAGATCAGGAAAATACACAGCAATGCACACGGAGAAAGGCGACGCATCAGGACCCCCCATCCTTTGGTGCGCGGAATTGTAGCGCATCAGCGAGGCGTGGGGCTTGAGGCTCGAGGTTCGGGGCTCGTGCTCGTGCTCGTGCTCGTGCTCGACAAAATTGCATCACGGACGAATTCCGAACCGTGGGAGTGGACACGGTTGCGGCCGCGGAATCTGCCGCTGGCTCTGTACCAGCCGCTGTACCTGCGCATGTGACTGTCAGCTGACGTTCGTCGCCGCTCTCGTCGACGGGTAACGGTTACTGGGTACCGGGTGGGCGGGCGGATCGAGCATCCAGCATCGAGCATCGGGCCGTGCAGCCGAAGATTGGTGAATAGTCCGGGCTAGCCGGTACTTCCGTTCATGGTCGCGATCTTGCGCGCGACAAGGAGAGCCATCTCCAAAGCCTGCTCGTAGTTCAGCCGTGGGTCGACCCGAGATTCGTAGGCCCGTTCGAGATCGACCTCGGAAAGACCGCGCGCTCCCCCGACGCACTCGGTGACGTTGTCGCCGGAGAGCTCGAAGTGGACTCCGCCCTGATGGGAACCGAGTTCGGCGTGGATGTCGAAGCTGGTTTCGAGCTCCGAGAGGATATTTTCGAACCGCCTCGTCTTGTAGCCGCCGGCCGTCTTCTCGGTGTTGCCGTGCATCGGGTCGCAACACCAGAGCACTGTCCGCCCGGCGCGCAGGACCGCCTCGATCAGTGGCGGCAGCCCGTCGGCCACCTTGTCGTGGCCCATGCGGTGAATCAGGGTGACCCGACCGAGCTCTCCATCTGGGTCGAGAATATCGAGCAGATCGAGCAACCACTCCGGAGTCATCGATGGTCCGATCTTGACGCCGATCGGGTTGCGGATGCCGCGGAAGTAATCGACGTGGGCACCGTCCACCTCCGCCGTCCGCAGGCCGATCCAGGGGAAGTGGGTCGCGAGGTTGTACCAGCCTTCACGGCGCGGCACCTGGCGAGTCTGTGCAGCCTCGTAGGGAAGGAGAAGGCCCTCGTGGCTGGTAAAGAAGTCGACCCGGTTGATCTCTCCGGCCTGGATCCCCGCCAGTGTCTCCATGAAACGCAGTGAGTCGGAGATGCTCTCCACCATCTTCTGATATTCCTGCGCACGCGGCGAGTGGGTGACGAACTCCAGATCCCAGTACTCGGGATGGTGGAGATCGGCAAACCCCCCGTCCACCAGCGAACGGATGAAGTTCAGGGTCAAGGCGGAGTGCTCGTAGCCACGCAGCATACGCTCTGGGTCGGGTCTGCGCTCCTCGGCGGTAAACCCTGGCCCATTGATCAGCTCGCCTCGGTAGCTCGGCAGGGTGACACCGTCTCGGACCTCGTTGTCATCGCTCCGTGGTTTGGCGTACTGCCCCGCGAAACGACCGACTCGGATGATCTGGCGCTTGAGCCCGAAGGTGAGGACCAGGCTCATCTGCAGCAGAATCTTGAGCTTGTTGGTGATGACCTCTGCCGAGCACTGGTCGAATCGCTCGGCGCACGCCCCTCCCTGAAGGAGAAAACGCTTTCCCTCCGCGGCCTCGGCGAGCTGCGCCCTGAGCCGCTCGACCTCCCACGAGGTCACGAGGGGCGGCAGGGTCGCGAGCTGATCCACGGTCGAGGCGAGGGCGCCCTGATCCGGGTAGGTCGGCTGCTGCCCAGCCGGCTTGCAGCGCCACGAGGTCGGGATCCAATCCGCCATAAGTCGGAGATTCTACACCAAAGCCGCTGATCCGTCGCGAGATTAGGGGTGATGAGGGCTGCCCATCTGCCATGTCGCAAGTTCCAGGTCGCAGGCCTCAGTCAAAAAAGCTGTCACATCCCACCGGCCGCAGGGGCAGCGGCAGGAGGCAGGAATCAGCGTCAGCAAAGATCGACAGCGCCAATGGACGGCTGCAACGTCAGGATCCAGCGGCAGTGGACAGCGGCGGTACCCAGCGGCCGGGACAGCGGCAGCTTGCAGAAATCAGTGACAGCGTCAGAAATCCCATTCCCCTTTGCGTCCTTGCGCCTTCCCGTCCTTGGGTTGATTCTCGAGACCTGTGACCTGAGACCTGAGACCTGACCATCCTTGACAACATATTATTTGTACTATACAACTAAATTCGGAGATTGGAGTGAACCACCTCGAGTCACAACCGGACGACCAGGCTCGACGACTTCGAGAGGGCATACGGGTCCTGGTTCGTCGCTTCTCGCTCGCCGAGCGCGCCGACATCAGCTGCTGCGGGATGACAGTCGCCCAGGCGGCAACCCTCGAGGCCCTCGCCGAAGGAGATCTCAGGCTCGGCGAGCTCGGAACACGCCTCGGCATCACTGCCAGCACGCTGACCCGCAACATGGCGCGCCTCGAGGAGCGCGGGCTGGTGAAACGGGTCGCGGACCCCTGCGACGGACGAGCCCAGCGAGCCGCATTGACCGCAGCCGGGCGGGACGCCGCCGAGCAGGTACGTCGGAACGAAGAGGTGTTTGCGCGATCGATCCTCGGTCAACTGCCACAGGATTCTGCCGCGCAGCTTCTCGAAATGTTCGATCAATTGCTGGGGGCAGTGCGGAGTGCAACCGAGTCCTGCTGCCCAGGCGCCTACGACCACCTGATGCGTTACCAACAACCCCCGAGCAGCAAACGCCGCGAAGATGCGTGTAAGGAGGATGAGATGACGACCGAAAAGACCCGCCGATCGATCGATCCCACCGACACCGAGACGGTGGTCGAAAAGGTCCGCGAGCGCTACGGAGCGTTTGCCGCGGCTGGAACCTCGTGCTGCGGGCCGGCGACGACATCGTGTTGCAGCCCGACCGACACCGTGGCCACAAACCTCGGCTACGCATCGGCCGATCTCGATCTGTTGCCGGACGGCGCCAATCTCGGCCTCGGCTGCGGCGCGCCGCTCGAGCACCTCGCGCTTGCGACGGGCGAGACCATGCTCGATCTCGGCTCCGGTGCCGGCATCGACGCCCTGATCGCTTCCCGCCAAGTCGGGCCCGACGGCGCGGTGATCGGGGTCGACATGACCCCCGAAATGCTGCACGCGGCCCGCGCGAACGCGGCGGCTGCGGGAGCAGAAAACGTCGAATTCCGGGAAGGTCGTTTGGAGAGTTTGCCGGTTGAGGACGCCGCGGTCGACGCGGTCACCAGCAACTGCGTCATCAACTTGGTCCCCGACAAGTCGGCAGTTTTCAAAGAGATCTCACGGGTCTTGAAGCCTGGAGGACGGCTGGTGATCTCCGATATCGTTCTTGAAGGGTCGCTGCCCGCCGAGGTGCGCGAAAACGTCCTCGCCTATGTGGGGTGCGTTTCCGGCGCGGCGCAGCGAGATACCTATTTCCAAATGCTCGCCGCAGCAGGCCTCGGTGATGTCGAGGTCATCAAGGACGTGGACTTCCTCGAGATGACTGAAAAGGCTTCGCCGGCCGAGGTCGAGTCGATCATGGCGGCCACCGGGATCTCCAGAGAAGAAGTCCGCGGTATCGTTCGTTCGGTCACCTATCGGGCACGGAAGATCTCGAACGACAAATAGGCGAATTGGTCGGCGCTCCTCTACACTGCACTGGCATTTCCCGGGCGGAGAGTGCAGAAGAACCCAAAAAATCGCGGTTCTCGAAGCACCCCCCCGGTTGTGACTGGCCACGGAGGGAGGCGTCCGTCATGACGGCCCACAACCAGATCATGGAGCTCAAAGAGCGCATGCATCGCTCGATCATCGGGCAGGAACAGGTGGTGGAACGCCTCCTGCTCACCCTGCTCTGCAACGGCAACGTGTTGGTCGAAGGTCTGCCAGGATTGGCTAAGACCCGCGCGGTGAAGAGCCTGGCGAAGAACCTGGAGTCGGAGTTCAGCCGCATCCAGTTCACCCCGGATCTGCTGCCGGCAGACATCACCGGCTCGGAGATGTATCTGGGTGAGGAATCGCCCGAGCGCTTCGTCTTTCAGCCCGGTCCGATCTTCGCCAACATCGTCCTCGCCGACGAGGTCAACCGGGCGCCGGCCAAGGTCCAGGCCGCCCTGCTCGAGGCCATGGAGGAACGACAGATCACCGTTGCCGGAACCACTCACACCCTGCCGCCGCTGTTCATGGTGATGGCCACCCAGAACCCCATCGAGCAGGAGGGCACCTACCCCTTGCCCGAAGCGCAGATGGATCGCTTCCTGATGCACGTCTACATCTCGTATCCAGACGACGAGTCGGAGAAGGCCGTCATCCGGTTGGTTCGTGGAGAGTCCTCCGGCGGTCACTCGTCATCGACCGAAGTGCCCATTCCGCAGGACGCGGTTTTCGCAGCGCGCGACGAGATTGCGGGGGTCCAGATTCCCGATGCGATGGAGGACTACATCGTGGCTCTGGTCGGCGCCACCCGCCGGCCCGCCGATTTCAGCGAAGACCTCGCCCGATATATCCAGGTCGGGGTCAGCCCTCGCGGCTCGCTGGCGCTCGACAAGTGCTCGCGCGCCCACGCCTGGTTCTCGGGCCGCGACCTGGTCTCCCCGGACGACATCCGGGCGGTCATCAACGACTGCTTCCGCCACCGCCTCAAACCGAGCTTCGAGGCCCAGGCCGACGGCATCACCAACGACGAGATCATTCAGCAGCTGGTCGAGCTGGTCGCTGTGGCCTGAATCTCTCGCCGGGATGTGACACGTGGACTGGTCGAAGATCAAACGCAACCGCGCCTCATCCGACACGGCGCCGGGGGTCTACGCCGATCTCGACGAGCTGATCCGCATCCAGTTCAAAGCGCGCGACTTTTCCTTCAAACCGCAGCAACCCGTCACCAGCATCCTGTCCGGCCGTTACGCTTCGCGGCTCCGAGGCCGCGGCCTCAACTTCGAGGAGCTGCGCCGCTACCACCCGGGCGACGACATCCGCACCATGGACTGGAAGGTCACCGCCCGCACAAGGACGCCGCACGTGCGGGTCTACACCGAGGAGAAGGACCGCGCGGTCGTTCTGCTGGTGGACCAGCGCCAGCACATGTTCTTCGGCTCGCGCGACCGGCTGAAATCGGTGACCGCGGCCGAGCTGGCAGCCCTGGCTGCGTGGCGTGCCCTCGGAGTCGGTGACCGCGTCGGCGCCATCGTCTTTTCCGACACGGAGGTGGCGGAGATCCGACCCCTTCGCAGCCGCCGCAACGTGATGGAGATCCTCGGCCACGTCGTGCGTCAGAACCACTCGTTGGCGGCAGATTCGACGGTGATGCCCAACCCGGCGCAGCTCAACCGCGCCCTTGAAAAGGGCCGCGTGCTCGCACCGCACGACGCACTGGTGATCCTCATCAGCGATGGTTTCGGCGTGGATGACGAAACGCTGCGCTTGACCGCCGGCCTGGTTGAGCACAATGATGTGCTCGCCCTGCTGGTCCACGATCCACTTCGGGTGGACCCGGCTGCGGTGAAAATGACGGTCTCCGACGGCGAGCGGCAAATGGACCTCGACCTCGCCAATCCATCGGTGAGCCGGAAGATAGAGACCGACTTCCGCACCGAGCAGGAGGATCTGACCCACTTCCTGCGCCGCCTCTCCGCTCCGCTGCTGATGATCAGCAACCGGGGGGACGTGGTTCAGCAGGTGCGTCGCCTGCTGGGTGTCTCGGGGAGGGCGTGATGCCGCAAGACGCCGCCAGCCTGCAAAATCTCCGCGACATCGCGGTTCCCGAGCCGCCGCCCTTGTGGCCTCCGGCGCCGGGCGTGTGGGTCCTGCTCATCATCGCCCTGGCCGTGCTGCTCGCCCTCACTCTGTGGTGGAGCCGCGCCCGGGCGAGGAACGCCTACCGGCGCGCGGGTCTGGCGCTTTTGAAAAACGCTCGCACGGCGCGCGAGGTCAACATCATCCTCAAACGGGTCGCCCTCGCGGTCTTTCCGAGATCGGCGGTGGCGCCACTCTGGGGCAATGAATGGGTGGCCTTCCTCGACGAGACCTGCCGCCGAGCCCGGTTCGCGTCCCTCGAAGCTATCGACGACGAAGCCGAGGCCTCCTCCAGGTTGCAGGCCAAAGCCGGTATCTGGGTCCGGCACCATCGCGTTCCCTCAGACAAAGCGATGAAGGGCTGGGGCTGAGATGTACACCCTCGCCTACCCATGGTTGCTGCCGCTGATCCTGCTGCCACTCATCCTGCGGCTGATTCTTCCACCATACCGGGAGCCGCGACAGGCGATCCGAACGCCGTGGTTCGAGCGGACCGCGAAGATCACCGGCGCCGAGCCTGGAGAGGGAGCCGTCGTCGCCACGACGTCGTGGATTCGACTGCTCTTCCAGTGGTTGCTGTGGTCGTTGCTGGTCCTCGCTCTCGCCCGCCCACAGTTTCTCGAACCGCCGATCCGGCGTGTCGAACCGACCCGCGATCTGATGCTGCTGGTGGACCTCTCGGGTTCGATGGAGGCCGAGGACTTCACCAACGCCGCAGGTGAGAGGGTGGATCGTCTGACCGCTGTCAAGGAGGTCCTCGACGAATTTCTGACCCGCCGCGAAGGCGACCGCGTCGGTCTCATCGTTTTCGGCAACGCGGCCTTTGTCCAGGTGCCCTTCACCCAGGACCTCGACGCGTGTCGGATGCTTTTGGAGGAGACCGCGGTGCGCATGGCCGGCCCGCGCACCGCCTTCGGCGACGCTATCGGTCTCGGGATCACGCTTTTCGAGCGCAGCGAGGTCGAAGACCGGGTGATGATCGCGCTCACCGACGGCAACGACACCGGCAGCAAGATCCCGCCTGTGGAAGCTGCCAAGATCGCCAGGGACAACGAGATCCGGATCCACGTCGTCGGCATTGGAGATCCGTCGTCGGTTGGCGAGCAGGCGTTCGACGAGGAGGCGCTCCAGGCCGTCGCGGACACCACCGGCGGCCGCTATTTCTTCGCCCAGGACCGGCACGAGCTGGAGAGCATCTACAGCGAGCTCGACCGCCTCGGCACCCGCGACGTGGAGGCCGAGACCTACCGCCCGCGCCTCGATCGGTACCACTGGCCGCTGGCTGTGGTGCTGATCCTCGGCCTGCTTCAGCATGCCGGGCTCCTGGCACGCAACGTGTGGCGAGCAAGGAGGGCCCATGGATGAGCTTCATCTGCTGCGCCCGCAGTGGCTGTGGGCCCTGGTGCCCGCAGTGCTCATCTGGTTCGGGCTGTGGCGACTTTCGGACCAGACCTCGGCGTGGAAGACGATCTTCGATCCCCACCTCCTCGAACACCTGATCGTCGGTGGGAAAAAACGGCGGCTCCTGCGTCCGATCCACCTCGCCCTCCTGCTTTCGATCCTGTGCGCGGCCGCCATGGCCGGGCCGACCTGGGAGCGCGAACCGTCACCCTTCGCCGATGACACGGCGGGGTTGGTCGTACTGCTCAAAGTCAGCACGACCATGCAAGCGACCGATGTCCAGCCGTCCCGGCTCGAGCGGTCCAAACACAAGCTGCGGGATCTGCTCGAGCTGCGGGAGGGTGCAGCCACCGGGCTCATCGTCTACAGCGGCAGCGCCCACCTCGTCATGCCGCTGACCCGCGACAACCGCATCACCACCGCGATGGCGGCCGACCTCAGCCCCGATCTGATGCCCGTCGATGGCGATGCGCTTGGCGAGGCCCTCGAACGGGCAGCCGCCTTGCTCGACCGGGCCGGTGTGCCCGGCTCCGTGCTGGTGATCGCCGATGCGGTCGCTCCATCGCAGGCTCAGGCCGCGACCGAGGCGGCGCTCGACTTCCCGGTGCAGTTCCTGGCCGTCAAACCGCTCAACGCACCGCTCGATGCTGGACTGCGGGCGGCTGCAAAGGTCCGAGGGGCCTCGGTGACCGAGATGACGATTGACCAGAGCGACGTGGAACGGTTAGCGCAGAAGGCGCAATCGGACTTCCGGGCAGCACCCATGGAAGGCGCCGGCGACCGTTGGCGTGACGCCGGTTTCTACCTGCTGCCGTTGATCGTGTTGATCGCCATGGCGTGGTCCCGTAAAGGGTGGGTGGTCACGTGAAGAAGCTGCAGTCCAACGCCGTGTTCTGGGTTCTGTCTCTGGTCGTGATGGCTGCCGCCGCCTACTGTCTGACAAACGACAGGTGCACGCTGCTGACGCCGGATCAGCAGGCATACCAGCGTTATGTGGCGGGTGACTACCAGGCCGCCGCCGCGGGCTTTGCCGATCCCATGTGGCACGGTACGGCGCTCTTCCGACAGGGTGAGTTTGAACGGTCGGCCGACGTCTTCGCGGGCTACGACTCCGCCGAGGCCGCGTTCAACCAGGGCAACGCGCTGGTGATGCTGGGGAAATACGACGAGGCGGTCGCCCGCTACGATCGGGCACTCGAGCTGCGACCCGACTGGGAACCGGTCGTGACCAACCGCGACATCGCGGTGATTCGGGCGGCGCGCCTCGCGCGCGAGGGCGGTGACATGACCGGCGGACAGATGGGGGCGGATGAGATCGTCTTTTCGGAAACGAAATCGCCATCGTCGCAGGAAACCGAAGAGACCGACGGCGGCGACAGGATGAGCGACGAGGAGCTGCGGTCGATTTGGTTGCGTCAGGTTCAGACCAAACCCGCCGATTTCCTGCGCGCCAAGTTCGCCTACCAGCACGCCACTCGACCGGCCGAGACCGAACGGGCCAAGGAATGAACTTCTTGATTCGGTGTTGCCTTCTCCGGGTTCGGATTCGGTGGTCTCTTCGCGGGCGGGACGCCCGCGCCACAAAGGGCCGAGAGCTATCGCGGTGCGGGCGTCTCGCCCGCCATCTGACCGTCCGGGTGGTCCTGGTGACCGCCCTCGTGAGCGCCACTCTGATCGCCAGCAACTCAGGGGCGGCCGAGGACGTCATCCTGCGGACTTCGGTCACACCTGAAGAAGCCTGGGTCGGGCAGCGCGTTCTGTTCTACGTCGAGGTGCTCGGCGCTGACGGTTGGGCACAGATCACCGATTCGGGGAAACCGGAGCTTCAGGGGGCCTATGTCATGCGCACCGAGAGCCAGGGTGTGCGTCTCAGCGAAACCATCGCCCGCACCTCCTACACAGGTCAGCGCTACCAGCTTTCGATCTACTGTCAACGGCCCGGTCGGGTGGAGATCCCGCCGGGGCCGGTCACGGTGACCGTCAAACAGTGGGGCATCAACGCCGCGGAAACTTCGTATGTAATGACGACGCCGTCCGCTTCGCTGGTCTGCAAGGTTCCGCCGGGCGCCGAGGGAATTCAAGGTCTGATCAGCACCAACCGGCTCGAGGCCAGACAGAGCTGGTCGTCGCGCCCCGAAACGGCGACCACCGGCGACGCGATCACCCGAAAGGTGACTCTGAGCGCCGAAGACGTGTCGGGAATGGCCTTCCCACCCATGCAGCACCCCGAGATCGAGGGTGTCGGCATCTATCCCGGCCAGCCCACCGTGACCGATCAAACTGACCGTGGGTCCCTTCGAGGCGAACGCGAGGAGTCGGTCACCTATGTCTTCGAGGAACCGGGGGACATCGCGTTGCCGGCCATCGTGCTTCCCTGGTGGGACATCGATGCTGCGGTGCTGCAGCGGATCGAGCTGCCCGGGCTCGAGCTCATCGTCGAGGGGCAGATTGCGCCGGATCCGGTTGTCGAAACCGAGGTCGTTCCGACAGTGAAACCGCGCGCCCGGAGGCTGCTCGCGGCCGTGGCTGTGGTGCTGATCGCCATTGGGCTCTGGCTCGCGCTCAAAGTCGGGAGGTGGCTCCAGACACGGCGGCGCGCCTGGCTCGCGTCGGAAGAAGCCGCATTCAAGGGCGTCAATCGTGCTCTGCGGGGCCGCGACCCGGCTACAATCTGCGCCGCAGTGATGCGCTGGCTCGATCGCCTCGATATCGGCACCCGTCCGGCCCGGCTCGATCTTTTCCTCGAGGATTACGGCGACGAACCAACTCGGGCAGCGGCCGCCGTGCTGGCGCAGAGACTGGCAACCGGCGAACGCTTCACCGAGCCCCGATCCTTGGCTCGTGGTCTGAAAAAGGCCAGAAAAGACTTTCGGCAGGCGCTCCGTGCCCGGCGAATAGCGTCCAACGTCTTGCCCGAGCTGAACGGGCGCGCGCATCCGTGATCGGGAACCTGGTCGCATCGCTGTGGTGGGACGCCGGGGCCCCTTGATGGGTGGCCACACGCTCGCTCAAAAACACACGACAGATCGATGAAGCACGAGAATCACTGGGGTTTTCGGTCGCTCCTCCATGCCCAGCGCGCACGTGGCCGGGTGGTGCAGTAGACTCTCAGCCGTGAATTTGGAATTCGAGATTGCGCTGCGTTTCTTGCGACGCCGAACAGGAGTGCTGCTCCGCGGCACCGCGTTGGCTGCGTTTGCCGGGGTAGCTCTCGCAGTCACCGCCCTGGTCATCACTCTCGCTCTGATGAACGGTTACTCGCGGGCCATCGCCACCGCCCTGCAGCGGGGCAATGCACACATGGTCGGTTTTGCTCTTGGTTCGATGGGGGCCGAGGAAGCCGCCCAGCTCGCACGTCGTATGGCGGCGGTGGACGGCGTCCAACGAGCTACCTCGGTCACCTATCTCTCTGGGCTTTTGGACGACCCCTCAGAACCCACCAACCCTATTCCCGTGACTCTCAAGGCGGTGGCTGAACCACCCTCGTACACTGGGCTCGAATCCTGGCCTTCAGGCCGTGGACTGGTGGCAGTGCTCGGTCAGCGCCTGTCGGAGCAGGTCGGTCTCGCCGCCGGCGACTCGGCCATCGTCCGACTCCCTCCGGAAGGCTCGTCCTGGATCCTGCCCGCACTCCGACTCGAAATAGTTGGCACATTCAGCCTCGCCTTCGCCGAATTCGACGAGCAGTGGATCGCGGTCCCGCTCGACCAGATTCTTCCCCTGCTGCCGGCGGTTGGGGTCGCCGGAATCGAGGTCGTGCTCGACAATCCCCTGGCGGTCGAAAACGCGAGAGAAGAGCTCGCGGGTCTCGGCCCCCGTCTCATCTTCACCGATTGGCGAGAGATGAACAGCTCGATGTTCGCGGCCATCCGCTGGCAAACCCTGTCGCTCTTCGTCGTCCTCTGCCTGGTGGTGGCTGTTGCCTCATTTCAGGTCAGCTCGGCCCTGGTGGTGCTGGCAATCGACAAGCAGCGAACCTCCGGCATGCTCCAGGCCCTTGGCGCCACCCCAGCCACCATCCGAAGGATTCTGATCATCTCCGGATTCCTGCTCGGCGGATCCGGGGTCGCGGCCGGCATCATCCTGGGATGCGGCGCGAGCTGGATCATGACCGTGACCCGTGCGATCAGGTTCCCTTCAGGGCTTGCTCGCGTCTACATGGTTGACTCGATTCCCCTCATACCCGCGCCACACCACGTCCTGGCTGTCGCGGTCGTGTGTCTCGCCCTGGTGTTCGTTGCTTCGGCGTGGCCGGCATGGAAGGCATCTCGGTTGGATCCGGTGGCCGCGCTGCGCTCGACCTGAAACCAGGAATTCGTCACGCGGTGAGCCGTCGTGGACCGCCTTTCAAGATGTGCCACGGAATTTTCGGGAGTCCAACGAGTGTTTGTCTCGTGATGGGGAGAGGTGGTCAGGGGTCTCACCGTGATACGCTGAACAGAGACCATCGAACACGCATCGCCCGTGAGATCGAACACGGGAGGAAGCGATGCGTTGGGTCATCTTTGGCTTCAGAGCATGTACGAAATTCAATTTCATCCGGCGGACATCCGCAAACAGGTGCGGTACCACTTTCTCAGCAGGAAGGGGTTTCGATGGCTCATTGCGGTATGGGCCGTCCTGGTGGTGGTCTTGGCGGCGGGCGCCGTTCTCGCCCCGCTGGGCCTGCAGTCGCTCCTTCTTAGCGGCCAGTTGCACGCCCTGTCCCAACGGCACGGCACACAGCACGAGGTCCTCGCGGAACGCATGAAAACCCTCGACCGGCTCGAGCGAGACGTCGCCTCCGCACGTGCCCTACAGCGGCAGATGAGCCTGATCTTAGGAGCACCGCAGGCATCCGAGGGTTTGGGTGGTTATCCCGAACCAGCGACC